>NZ_JAJAFZ010000084.1:0-15002 GCF_025384895.1 Photorhabdus kayaii | reverse complement strand
TGCGGCTGCCGTGCCAGATACTTGCGGCCACGAATGTTTTAAGCCGTCTATTAATTCAGCCCATAAATCAGGATTATTTTTCATCTTCATATTTCCACCCCCGTTGGGGATTGATACCCCGTTAAACGGGCGTGAAAAGAAAAAGGCCACGCCATGCGCAGCCTGAAAACAATATCGTATTTTAATCGCATTTTGTTGACATAATACGATTAAAATCGTATTATCTAATCATCCCAAGCGGATAGGCTCTTTAACAAATGAGGAAACGATGGTTACGGTTCAATGGACGAGGAAAGCACGAAAACAGTTGCTTTCAATCGATACCAGATACCGGAAAGCTATCAATGAGAAGGTTAACCAACTTGAAACTTTCCCCGCAGTGATGTTGGACATCAAGAAGCTTCATGACCTTGATAACCAATACAGACTACGGGTTGGTGAATACAGGATAATCTTCGAAATCACTGACGGCGAGCCGGTTATCTGCTCGATAATGGCAGTCAAACGGAGAACATCGACAACGTACTAGGCGGGGCAACCCGCCATTTCCTCATTATTAAATTCACCGCGACTCTTGGCTACACGGATGAATATATGAAAATGCAATACATAAATGATGAAGCAGGAAAACCTCAATATGTTGTCCTGCCAGTAGCTGAATACGAAAAACTTCTCAGCACAAAGGAAGATTGGGAAGATGTGCCATACACTCCGTCAAAATATGATGATGTGACCGTGCCTAACGGCGTCGTGTCTATTATGGTTGATCAGGATGTTTCTATTCTGGCAGCCTGGCGCATCTATCGTGGGCTGTCTCAGCATGAGGTAGCTGAAAAACTCAACACGGCTCAATCAACCGTGTCTCAGTGGGAGGCGTCAGATCGACCACAGAAGCGCACACGAGAAAAACTGGCTGCACTATACAACTGTACCCCAGAACAACTAATTCCATAACCCAACGGCCCCGCTCAGGGGTCGTTTACTTTGGCTGTAAACCTTGAGTTTGCTACTGGTAGAAATAGAAAAACCCGCTCATCGGCGGGCCTGAATGTTCGTTAGTGAGCATAGCTACAATTTCCCACTATTTGGGGAGATTACGCCAAGTTTATGCAAAACGCAAGCCCTCTCTTTTTTATCGCGTTACTTTGCTAAATTCAGATTCTGCTCTGCTTTCCTCGATATCACATTTCGCCACCAGCTTTTCATAGAATGGCTTCCAGTTACGTGACCAACTTGATTGTGTCAGCTCTGGCAGGAGAGCCTTAATTGCTGCATATGCCACTGATGACGGTACCCGACTATAACCACGACCAGAACAACGCTCACAGATTTTAATCACTGGCGCCCCCGTGGCTTTCGTTGCTTTCGTTGCTTCACGGTCAACAACTTTCCCGGTACCGTTACAACGGCAACGACTGGATACAATCCCTTTGCCGTTACAAGGAGAACAAAGCTCATCTACCCGCTCAGTTTCTACCCGTTGCTCTATCACATCCTTATACCCTGCGTACTTAATCACCTCACGCTGAACTGATATTAACCCGCGCCCATTGCAGTGAGCACATGAAGTAGTAGTTGCCGCTGACCGGGAATATTCCTCAAAGGCCATTTTTGCCAATATCACCAGACATTTTCCCAGCCGGTTTCCACTGGCTTTGGTAATGAGTTTGGGGACCTGACGTCTGGCATACAAAGTTAGCTGCTCAACGGTTCGTATGGTATCTTCATTGCTGACACCATGTTTACCCAGGAACGCCGCCATCCCAAAAGTGGCTTTAGATTCAGCCATCCCTAATGCCGCCATCACATCCGTACCCGTAATCCGGTCCGTTGATGTGCATTTGGGAGAACTGTTGATTACCAGTCCTTTTGGGCTGAAATGTTTTAATGCTGATTCGAGTTTCATTATTCCACCCACTTCTTAAAAGACAGTTCACGCACTTCATCACCGTTAACAAGTACGTCATTGAAATCACCGTTATCAGGCCAACGAATACTGACCGTTTCTAAATCATTTTTAGCGACGAGGTTGCCCCTGGCGCACTCAAAAGCCGCGGCGTGGCCGGTTGCTGAATGTAGGTCCATATCAGCGAAAATAATTAAGTGTTTAACTCCCGCTGGCACTCTGAAACGCTTCATTAATGCGGCATTCATCACCGACCAAGTGTTACAGCCATAAATTTGTTTGCATGAGAGTGCTGTCTCTATCCCCTCAGCTATTCCCAACGTTGACGAGACCGGGAGCATGCGAATGGCAACAGATCCCGCATGTTCTAAATAACTGTCGTTTTGGAGTGACAGCATTTTTTTAGCTGTCGGTGTATTGGCTTTTTTGTCACCCTCTAATAACGTCCTGTGAAGATAACAAAGCGCCCCTTTATCATCCGTCGCCAGAGAATACATAGCCTGAAAAGCTTTCGTTCCCACGGGCTGATGATTGCAGTACCTGATTTGCTCGACGGGTAAACAGTTAATCCCCCGGTTGCGTAAATAGCTTTCGGCTGACGTTCCACGCAGATTCACCAACGTGGCATACTTCCTAATCACCTTGTCACGAAATAATGACCGGTCATCTTTATTGACAGAAGATTGAACGCTTTCGGGCTGATGTTCATACGTATTGCCAATGATTTCATCAACTTCCTTCGCTTGTGTTTTAAAATCCTTCTTCTGAGTCAGCGCAAGTAATTTCCAACCATCACCAATATTACAGACGCAAATAAAGGTTCCCCGACCATCTTTATCGTCACAGCGGTATTTTCCCTTCTGACTACATATTGGACATTTGCCTTTGTAGTGTCTCTTTCCGGTAATAGGAGGCAGTCCGTAATATTCAAAGACTTTCGACCATTGTCCAATTACTGCATCTGTTGTTTTCATGCGCTACCTCCCTGCGTGGCTGAACTGAGTGGTTTTTTCTCCTGGCTTTTTATCCATGAAATCAGTTTCCATTTGATGAAATTATTGACTTCCGGGGTGATCTCGACCGTGTGGTCATTTAAGCCATTAGGGAACTCACCAAATTTGCTTCTGAAGGTATGGGCACACCAACCATCAGAAATGGGTTTGCCCTGATTGGCCCGCTGACGCTGGTAATACTTGATTTGGGACCACCAGCTTTGTTTTTCTTTCTTACTGTAAGTGCGGTCCTTGCCGTTGAGCTTTTTCAGTCCGCGAGAGCGATCCACTTCCACATCTTCACCGCTTAAGGGTTTAAACCCACATTTCGGGCAGGCGTAGACAGCCGGGGGTTTCATGAAGTGACACGATGGACACTCTTTCGGCAGCTTTTCGGCTTTGTCACTGTCAGTACTGCGGGAAGCCTCTTTCATACCGTCGTTTTTTGAAGGTAATGCGTCATACTCGATATCGTCGGGGTAACCGAGTAGATGAACTGAACCACTATGATCAAATATCATGCAGGTTTTTTTTCCGGGGGCGGTACGCAATCCGCGACCAAGACATTGGACCCAGCGGATTTCTGACTTTGTAGGCCGGGCATAAATGATGCAGCGAACATCGCTATCGAACCCAGCCAAAAGACAGCCCACATTAACTAATATTCTTGTCACACCCTGCTCAAAGCGATGGATGATGATCTGCCTTTCTTCCGGGAGCGTCTCAGCAATGATGACCTCGGCATTGACACCGGCTTTGTTAAATTCAACCGTGATAAAATTGGCATGGGCCACGTTGACGCAAAAGCAGATTGTCGGCTCATCATTACCGTTCACCAGCCAGTTTTTGACGATATCGCCTACCAGCGTTGAATCACCCATAATCTCGGCTAGCTGGTCCTCTTTGTAATCCTGTCCAAAGTCATCACTGGAGGTAACTTTTACACCCTTCAGGTCCGGCTTGGTGGGCGCATAAAATTCATAGGTACTGAGTTCACCTTTAGCGATAAGCTCCTTCATCGTGGTTGGCTTCAAGAGCTGTTGATAGTAGTTTCCCAGAAAGGGGGAAAACGGCGTTCCTGACAGGCCGATAACTTTCACATCGGTGTTCTCTGCCAGATACTGAATCACTTCAAGCAACTTTTTACGGCGTAAATGGGCTTCATCAATGATCAGCAGATCGATGTTGTCCGGGAAGTCGCGACGGATTAACGTGTCAGCCGAGGCAATTTGAATCAGCCGGTTTGGGTCGTGAGGCTGGTAATCCCGCCACACGTAGCCAATTTCCTCCTCTGGCAGTCCGTACTGAATGAACCGGGTGGCAGTCTGACGAACCAAGGTTAGGTAAGGCGCGACGAACATCACCCGCATCCCGCGAGAAACAAATCCGGCTGTGATGAATGCCGATAAGCCGGTTTTGCCACTCCCGGTAGGCGCATATACCATGAAAGTACTGTGTTGTTTCCAGTCCTGACGCAGCATAGACAAGGCGCGGCTCTGGGTTGTATTGGGGGTTATCGTCAGCATGAATACCCCTTATTTACGCAATAATGCCGTCTTGTGATGTTCGATAGCTGACGAAGAAGCTGTGTTCACCCTTCGTAACAGGCTTTCGGCCTCAAGATTTCGACCTTCCCTAATCAACGTGATAGCAATATCAACCAGTTGCTGAGTGCCGCATAAGGTTGCGAATAAGTCGGTATTAGTGACATAATCTCTTTGAGATGGGATGTTCATTATTTCGTCTCCTTTGCAAGAACCGGTGCATGGCTCGCCAAAGTTTCCACCGGCTTCTTGCCTCCTTTGATTTTCAGTTTGTTTTTCCACGCATTGATAATCCGCTTACTGTCCTCATCATGTTCACGCGCAGGCATATCGTTGTACTGGCGCTCATAGTCAATTTTGTGGAAATAGGGATTGATGATTACAGGCGCAACGATACCCACCGCGTGTTTGACATCTTCATCAGTCGGTATACGGTCAAGGTATTTTTTGAAGGTTAATTCTCCGGTATCCACCAGGTGGTCAGTGATTTTTTTCAGTTGTTTAACGGCACGAAAAACGCCCTTCACGCTATCGTTGTTCGCTGACGGCATGGCTTCACCTTCGATCATTTCCCCGCCAATAAACAATGGAATGCTGTCGATGAATGCGCCACGGCTGAGGAATTTATTCACTTCGGCTGTCGTGATGAGCGGATAGGCTTTAACTAACCCGAACAGCGTTACCGCCATTGGCTCGTCATGCCATGAACTCTTGCCTTTTCCGTTTCGGATGGCGGCAATCAATGCGTCCTGATGCTTGAGGCTCAGCAGGTCATAATCACCCACCACAAGGTAGTGAGTGCTCAGCGCTTCCAGATCCACCGGCTTTGCGTGACTGTTGTGGGGCTTATGAGGCTTGTGAGATTTATGTTTTTGGCGTTCAGGCGTGTTCGCCTTGACCATAGCGACAGCCTCAGCCTCTGACATGCCCGCAGCGACTAATTCAGCAACGGCTCGTGCAGGCTTCCAGCTTACGAGAGCACGATGTTTTTTGATGATCTTTTCTGCTTTTTCGTTTTTGATAATCATTCTCATTTGTCCAAAAAAAAATAAGGGGGTACTTATTTAATACTTTTCCGTGTCTGCCACTTTTTTTGGGTTTTTTACCCACTTTGATAATCATTCTCATTTGTCCAAAAAAAAATAAGGGGGTACTTATTTAATACTTTTCCGTGTCTGCCACTTTTTTTGGGTTTTTTACCCACTTTGATAATCATTCTCATTTGGCTATTTTTCTCATGTTTAGCCTTAGTGATCCCCTCACCACTGCTACCACAGCCAGAAGACACAGCCATTCCCGTACTGCCTGATACCACTGCGATCATCCTGCCACCTCCGATTGGGGCTGGTTCTCTGGCAGTGCTTCCGGTGCCTTAAGCGGCTTCTCGGTATAACCCTGACTCGCCCTTGCATACTTCCTAACGAACTCTCTAAGCCGGATATTAGCCGCCCGCCTCGCTGTGTTATCTTTCCGGTACGAAATCGGTTCTTCATCCCAAGCCGCTTGATAAACCTCGGCATACCTGAAAGTGATTTTTGCCCGTGTAGCCGGATCAAGGCTCAGTAACATCTCCTGTATCCATTTGCCGTCATCAGGGTAAAAATGCTGCGGCATTGATACTTGAACGTGAGAGTTAGGAAACATGATTTTTCTGAGGGATAGCAAAAACCAAACTTTCTTTTTCTATAGGAGAAATTTCACTAAAGAATTTAGTGCCCTCCTCAATACGGATTGCCATCTTCGGGGATGCGCGACGATAGCTGTATGCAATTTGATCTAAATATCCAACGCTTGTGCCAACAATTTGAGCAAGCTTTATCCAGTCCTGCCTACAGGCTTCTTTTCTCCAGCGATGTAAATCGTTTTTCATGTCTTCACCTTGTAAATCAACACACCCAAAACTTTATCTTTTTGATAAATTATTTGCAAGATTTTTTATCATCATGCATATTTATCAAATTGCTAATTAATGTGATTATTGTGATATGGAAACTAAAGATATAAGACGCATGAACTTGCGCACCTTGATGGAAACTCGCATACGTCAAGGAATAACGAAGGCATACTTTGCAGAGTTGATCGGAATACCAGCCAGCCAACTTAGCCAGCTCACGAGTGGAAATGCAGTAAGAAATATAGGGGATATTATCGCTAGGCGCGTAGAAGCCAACCTTGGTTTACCGGTTGGCTGGCTTGATGTTCCTCAGCATGCAAATGAAATAGATTATAACCGTGATAATAATCACAATGATAATAAACAAAGAAACTATCACTTGCAAAATCTTTCACATGAAGATACTGATCAGTCATACAGGATTGAACAACTCAATGTGGAACTCAGTTGCGGGGGTGGTAGGTTGAACAATGATTATCCCGATGTAATTCGCTCAATAGAGATAGATCCGGAATATGCCAAAGGAATGTTTGGCACAAGAAAGCCATCGGCATTAAAAATAACAACTGCTGTGGGAGACAGCATGCTGGGAACCGTAAACCCCGGTGAACTTGTTGTTATTGATATAACAGTTAACAGGTTTGTCAGTGATGGAATTTATGCTTTCACCTATTGTGATGCATTACATATAAAGAGATTACAATTACTTAAAGACAAGCTTATAGTCATTAGTGACAACAAAACGTATGATAGATGGGAAATTGATTCATCAGATAAGGACTTGTTACATATTCAGGGTTTTGTCGTAGGTAAATGGAAAGCAGACTATACCCGACTTGGATGAAATACAAATAAATCGACCACAAACCAGCCTTAGTGCTGGTTTTTTTATACGAAAATTAATCATATTTATCATTAATTTATCACTAAAATAAGAAAAAAGATAAATTTATTTATCAATTTGCTATTTACTATAATTTATCTTTAAGATAAAGTCACAAACACAGAGTTAGCAGGGAGGACTTAGCAACTAAAGCCAATAATTTTGGATCATTAATAACAAGCAAACATACAGATGCAGAGAAGGAGACTCTGGAGCTGATTGGCAAAAGCAGCCAGAGTCAGAATAATTAATAAACATCAAGGTGCTTATTATGTTAACAGCGAATGGCAACAAAAAGACTTTTATTTTCGCAGCAATAAGACGCTCTAACATGGAGGTAAATCATGAGTAAACCAGTTACTTTAGACAATGCAAAATACCGCTCAGGTTTAGCCTGTTCACTCTATGAAGTCATTATAGATACAGCAGCCAAAGAAGAATGCTCAAGCACCCTGACCGATCTAATTGCACTTGCTTGTGATATTAATTCGGAGGTTTATCGTTCCCTTGAAGCGGCTCTAAATAGCGGAGGCGAAGAATGAACAGCAATTCTGTAAATAAGCTGCGCAATCTTTCTTACATTAATTTAGCGGCAGATGATGCACTCGGAAAAATAGAAGTTTTAGCATCAGCGGCGGGTTATTTATTTGCTGATGATGAACTGAGTGAAATCGGGTTTGAGCTTCTAAGTATTATCCAGACAATTGCAAGTCAAGCATCAAGGGGAAAATGATGAGTGATTTAGCTGATAATATTTCCGATATGGTTTTAAAGGTCATGCAGATAGATGCGCTTCTCTGTATATGGCAAGAATCATTTAGAAAAGACTGTGATGAATCTTATTTCATCGGTGTACTACAGGGTTTAGTTTTCGAAGTGAAAAAAAAGCTGGATAAACTGGACGGTCAGGCAGTAAATATTGAAAACCAAAAGAAACCTGAAATAGAAAATAATGAAATTAATATCAGTAAATTAAAATTTAAAGATTTATTAGATAAATCTGAGCATCTTGAGGCATTAATGATACCTGTCGGTAAAGCCGTTACCGATGAAGCCGATACAGACACAGTAACATTAACAAATCTTGCTTCTAGCCTGGCAAGCGATCTTGCGCAAGAAATAAGAATATTGGAAGGAGCTTAAATTGTGAAACCAAAAAAAATTGATTATTCCCGTTTTTATGCTGATGGGATTATTAGTGGTAGCGGTATTGATGATGCATTCAGCGTACATACATTACCCGCCTATGTTGTTAGTCGTCATGGACGTTCTTACAAGCGCCAAAGTCGTAGTAGTGCCATTAACAAGCTAGCGCATATTATGACGCAGAAAGTATTTAGCCGGGCCGGACGAGATACTAACTACCCAGCCCAGCCAGTCATTGGCGAAAACAATGTAGTGAACTGGACAGCAGGGGAATTGCTGCCTGAATATATCGAGTGTCATAACAGAGCGATACGGCGAATAAGATTGCTACTTAAGCGTCGAAAAGAAATAGACGCACTGCGCATAAAATATATTAGCGCTTCCTTTGAATATGAGCGATTAAAAAAAGAGTTCATTAATGCCACCAAATAACTAATGAGATTAACCATGTTTAAGATAATCATCACAACCAAAAACTATCGTACGGGGCGGGTGACAAAAGAAACCTTCCGCAACAGATATAAAACATATCGGGGAGCTGAAAAAGCTGCGAAGGGGATGCGCCGGGTTTGTATGCCAGATAGCAAAACCATTATTGAAACAGTTGATGCTGAGGTCGTGGAAGTTAAACGTACTTAATTACACAGAGGGTTAAACAATGAACTCAAAAATTAAATTTGCAACTGAGTGTAAAGCTGAACAATCTCGCTATTTATCAGAAGCTAAAATCTATCGGCGCGGTTCTGAAATGCGCAAAATGTATGTTTCTCTCGCGTGGAGAAATAGAAATAACG
This sequence comes from Photorhabdus kayaii, assembly GCF_025384895.1. NCBI lineage: Bacteria > Pseudomonadati > Pseudomonadota > Gammaproteobacteria > Enterobacterales > Morganellaceae > Photorhabdus > Photorhabdus kayaii. Next base: position 5,843 of record NZ_JAJAFZ010000084.1, on the reverse strand, counting down.
CGCGGTGCTGGGCTGTAATTTAATTAACCAGCAAGGTTACTGCTTATCAATTAAATTAACTGGGGGGGTAAGTTTTAAATATAAACTCTGATTAACTCAATAACTGATTGGACTTTAATTACAGCCTAATGGCTGGGGATTGTCTCAGCCTAAGCAAAGGGGTATCTATGAGTAATCAAACATTAATTGAACGTTACAGAAATCGCTTAATAGCGGCAAAACTTGATGCAATGACAGAGAAGACCAATAGTCATTGTATTGCTGTTAGTCTTCACGATGGCTCTATGTGTACTGTTGAACTATCAGATGAGATATTAAGAAAAGCTTTGCATGTGTTTTTCGAAGTGCCCGCTTATAACGAATACAGGCGAGATGAAGCTGATAAATATATTTTAGATAGCTATGGCAGTTATCTATCAAAACACGGCGATAAATTAACAGGTGAGGGAAATGACTTTATGTGCGCTCTTATTAAATTAATTGCAGAAAGAGCTAAACACGGCGGATTTTTACCAGAATATACCTTTCAGTAAAAGGACCAACGAAATGAATATTACCCATTTTAATTTCTCACAAAGAGCTATTCAAAGTGAGCGTGAAGAAAAATACGAAATTGCGGCGGCTTTCTGGAATAAAGTCGCTGAACATGCCAAGCACAAAGTTAACCGTGAATGGGCTGAATATCGTGCTGAACTGAATTCAAGTCGCCATACCTTACATAAGCGTCATGAAGAACTAAAAGCCCGCGCCAGTCAGCACCGCAAGAAAGAATGGGCAGCCAAAAAGCTTGCTGCTGCCCTCAAGGCCCATATGAACAAAGAAAAAGAGGTATGAAAATGACTAATATCATTACCATCAGCAACCAAGCGGCCATGATGGGCAGTCGTGAAATTGCGGAATTGACAGATAAGCGCCACGATAACGTTATTCGTGACATCCGGGAAGTTCTGAAAGCCGTCTATAGCGTTGAATTCGATTCCTCATTTTTGAGGAATCATAGAAATCAACAAGTTATGTTTACTACCGGGATTACTGTTGCTGTTGATGAGAGGGGTTTTATCAGTGAAATTCTCCTTGATCGCCGGAATACCGAAATCCTGATCACCGGATATGATGTCAGGCGTCGCGCCGCCATCATTGACCGTTGGTTTGCTCTGGAGTCTGGCGCCACAAAACCAAAATCCCAGGCTGAACTTAACCTTGCCTACGCCTTAGCTCAAGTAGAACAGGAGCGCCGCCTTAATCAGGTTGAAGAAAAAGTTGAAGAGGTTTCTGAAACCATTGAGCAAATCAAGCAGGGAGTTATTCCCGTGGGTTGGATCGGGTTCTCTCTGGCTGCGACTGAATCAGGATTAACCAATGCCAAGTGCCGTACATTGGCCGAACAGTACAACGTACCAACGGACAGCATCACCATCATGACACCAGACGGCCAGCCTCGTCCGATGAAAATCATATTTAAAGAGGACTTTATGAGCGCGTTCCGTCTGATGATGAGCGAAGCTGAACAACGCAAATCCAAATGGTATCACACCAAAATGGGCTTATTTCAGGTTATCGGGTGGGAGGGTAAGTAATGAGCAAACATCACACTAAGCCAGCATTTGATTACGGCAAGTATGGCGTCTTTGTCATCACTGAGGCAGCGAACAGCAAAGTCATGAGTTATGCGGAGGCGGTAGTATCACTGGACGCGGGTCAGTATGACAATGATTTATTACTGGGCTTTGAATTGATAGCGGCTATTTTTCATGGCTGGAAAACAGGCTTCTATGTGCCAACCAGTGAACAACGGTTGATGTTTTGGCGGTGGATTGCGTCAGCCTCGTTTGTGCAAGAGCAAATAGACAGAAACGGCACCCTTGAAGTCGATAACGACATGGGAGGCACTGATACCGCAGCTCTCTACGATAATGGTACAACGGCAATCACGATATACCCATTAGCAGAGCGCATGATGTTAGCAACCCATGTTGAGGGGATCGCCTTTGAAAAGGCCGGTAGTAAGGACGGGACGGATATGGCGGTCAGAATGTACCTGGATTTTATCAATATGCAGCCAGAGATTGGCAATCGGCTATCTGAGAAAGGGCGCGAAGGGTTTTCTCTCTTGCACGATGACTTAATCAAAGCGGTAGAGGCTGGTGAGTTTAACACCATGCCCGTCTTTCATTGACAGGAGACTCACATGATTATTGACACCAATTTACTGCAAGCAGCTTTGGTTCATGCGACCAAAGAAGAAACCCCAAACACCCTGACACAGTGAGTCAATTGAAATGGAAAAAATAACTTATATCCCGGTAATGAATTACGACCCCAATTTAACCCTGTGCATGAGAAGTGCCAAGCATGTGGTCAGGCTGACGTTTGCACTATGGGAATATCGTCAGGTTGTTGACGTGATCGTTACTGCCAATATTCGCGGACTGGATGTTATTAGCCAGGCAGTCGAGAGCCTTTATAACTCCTTACCTACCACACCATTCTTCAATGATGACACCGAAGAAGATGATGAGATGGCGGTATTTCACGTCGGTGTTCTTGAGTGTGTTGATGAAGGGCAGGAAGGTGTCGATTGGCTCAATGAGATGCTTATCAAGGCTGAAATTATCAGCATCGCACCGGAGGTGAAGTCATGATCATTGACTCTAGTTTACTACGAGCCGCATTGGTTTGTGTGGCTAAGGTGAACAAGCACCCTCAATTAACAGGGGTACATATATCACCCAAATATATTGAGGCAACAAATGGTCATGTTGCCGTTCGCATGGAGCACAACATTGACACTGATATTGACCTAATTATTCGATTTGATGGTGATATTCCAGAAGCCGCTGAAAATACAAAAATAGACTTAGAAGGAGGCAGCAAGGCATTTCACTACGATGAAGATGGTCGCCTGTTTGGCTTTAACAACCTGAAAATACTGGATGGTCGGTTTCCTGATTTTGACAAAATCATCCCAACAGAGAAACAAAACGTCATGCCGTTCTTTCGCCTTGAGTATCTGTCCTATCCTTCCCGGATGTTTCTGTCCTGTCCCTCTCGGACGTTTGACGGGTTAGGATCAGTGATTATGGAGCCATCCGGTATGAAGACAGCTTGCCGCTTTCGGTTCTGCCCGCTGACGAATAAGTATTACGGCAATCCTGTATTTATAGTCATGCCCTGTGCAGAGGATGTTTTCGAAGTAGTAGCGCGGGAAATGAGGAAACCGGAATTATGAAAATTAAATATCAGGACAAGGGCAGTATTGCACAAATCGTCGTTACCAGTTTCATCACTGAACGCCGCAAGCATAACCGTTGTGTCGATGCCGCCCTGTTAATGGTACCTGTTCGCGCCTGGTCTACTGGCTTTCTATTAAGGAAAACCACTATCACGGGCAAAACAGTTCACGTACTGCGAGCCTACAAAATCATTTTCAGGGAGAGCAAACAGTGACAGAAGAGCACGGCCAGATAGCAGATACCGATGATGAACTGGTCAGAACGGCATTCCATATCGACGACGGCAGGGACTATACACAACGGATCATCCATCGTATGAAGCGTAATTTTTACATCCATGAGGGCGTTTGCCCTCCTCTGCCACCAGCGCCACAAGTGGCCGGAGTGAAATTAACACCAGTTAAGAAGACCAAAAAACGTCGCAAATTACGTAACAAGGAGCAGGAAAGTGAATAAATGCCAAAAGAACGGAAATAAATTATCCGCCTGTAGCGCACTAGCAAAATCCCTTGAACTTGGTTCACCCATAAAACGAAGCAAGGGCTTATTTTTACCAACGAGATTCATCATGAAAACCGGAGAGCCGGGCACTGATATCGTTCAGTTACATTCCGGTGAATTTGTCGGCACTGGCATTATGGTAAATTACTGCCCTTTTTGCGGACAAGATATAGATACCGTTAGTCACCAGAGAAAAAAACATGATCAATAATTCATTCCACTTAACCCAAGTAATAGCCTCGGCTTGGGGCGATCCATCTGACATTACAGATGCAATCTGGAACGCCGGTTACAGAAAAGCTGACAGAACATCGGAGGAGATGGTATTGATGACGCTTAAGGCCATCAAGGATTCTCATCACAGCGATATTCCATGTGAGTATTGGCCTAAAGATTTAGAATCCGTACTTGCTGCTGAACTGAACTTCATAATTGATGATCTTGTCTGGAGTGATAAAACAACTCCGGCAACAGTGGCAAGGATAATTTTGGAGAATGGTTATATTAGAAAAGGGAGTGATGTTTATGTCAAATAAACTAATTAGATTAAATGAGGTTTTAAATAGAACAGGTTATAGCAAGTCATGGACTTATAAATTAATAGATAAAGGGGAATTCCCTAAACCAGTTAAAATTGGTCCTCGATCAATTGCATTTATAGAGTGCGAAATCAATGAATGGATTGAGCAGCGTATTAATAAATCCCGCTGCTCAATTGAAGATAATGCGTAATTAGTCATTTTTAAAGCGACTATTAATAATATCTTTCCCGTATTCTAGGGAATTCATAAAATCAGCGTACCATTGAAGCATCTCATTGCGTCCATCCAAATAAAGGGCATGGTTATACGTGCCCCTGATGCTGTTTTTATCAACATGAGCAAGCTGCAATTCTATCCATTCAGATGGGAAGCTATGCTCATGTAATATGGTACTCATGGTGTGACGGAATCCATGTCCCGTAGCTCTGCCGCCATACCCCATGCGTTTCATCATAACATTTATAGCCATTTCACTAATTGGCTTTTTATAATCAGTTCGGCTAGGGAATACATGTTGATAGTCACCACTAATTGGGTGCAACTGTTGAAACAAAGTCACTACCTGATCAGATAAAGGAACACAGTGCGGCCTGCGCATTTTCATTCTTTCGGCAGAAATTTCTACCATTCGCTTTTCTAAGTCCACTTCGCTCCATTCCAGATTTCTTAATTCACCAGGGCGCAATCCTGTAAGAATCAAAATTCTCAATGCATGCCTAACTACTTGGCTGCTCATATGCTTATCAATAGACCTTAAAAATTCTGGGAGTTCATCGATTTTTAAGTGAGGATAATGCTCTCTTTTATGGGGGATAAACGCACTAGCAAGATCGGGGGCTGGATTATATTCAGCTCTACCTGTAATAACGGCGTATTTCCATACCTCACCACAACGCTGACGGACTTTCTTCAACTTCTCAGTTGCCCCACGCTTTTCCATTCTTGAAAGAACGTCCAATAACTCCAGTGGTTTTATATCTGCTATTGGTCTGTCTCCAATATAAGGAAAGACATCATTTTCAAATGCGCTCATCATGTCAGAGCGATACCCTGCCGACCATCTATCTTTACGTTTTTCGTACCACTCGCGAGTGATTTTCTCAAAAGTATTTTCTGACGTGATGATATTTTCTCGTTTTTGCCGCTTTCTGGCTTCAGAAGGATTAATGCCACCAGCAACCATTGAGCGGCATTCTGCTGTTCTTCTTCTGGCTTCCGTTAAAGGCACCTCCGGGTAAGTACCTAAAGAGATCATCTTCTGCTTATCATCAAAACGATAGCGAAACCGCCACCCTTTAGAGCCGTTCGGTTCTACTAATAGTGAAAGCCCGTTTCCATCAGACAACGTGTAAGGCTTTTCTTCTGGTTTGGCTTTCTTGATAGCCATGTCTGTTAGCTTCATCATCTCACCAATGTGTATAGGAAAATTTGTACAGGAAAAACTATACACAAAACTATACACAAATTCTTGTTGATTTTAAGAGATGCCAAGAGCCTTTGAGATACTTATTTTTCCTATATTCTTTGATTTTATTGGAAAATATAGACTTTAAGAGATGTTAGTAGA
>NZ_JAJAFZ010000083.1:0-15221 GCF_025384895.1 Photorhabdus kayaii | reverse complement strand
GGTGTGATAAACCGGCCAATCTCCGGGGCGTAATACCGATACGTATTAAAATGCAGCCCCGTCTCTTTGTCAAAATATTGCCCTGCATAACGCAGGTTTTGCTTGAAATCATGGAATGAACGATCAGTATCGACAAAATAGGCCAGCGCCAGACCACTAATTTTACCCAAGGCATCGTATTTCCCCGACCACACGATTTTTCCCGCCTCATTCGTGACTTCCAGTGGCGCACCATTAATATCGGTGTGATACCAAAAATACTCACGCACGGTCCCTCTTGATTCAATACACGCCAGCGGGGTGTAGCTGTCATGAGATTCATAACAGTAGGTTTGCCTCTTACCGGTTTTTAACTCATGATCCTGCAACAACCTCAAACCATGCCAGACAAAATCCGTTTGTTCATAACGTGCCTGTCCACCAATCCCGGTTTTCACCACCTTACTGATACGGCGTCCAAGCGCATCATAGTGATAGACAACCTTCATACTCAGCTCTTCCACTGTCGTCAGTCGGTTGTCGCCATCGTACCGGTAACGCTGCCCCTGCATATTTTTACGGCTAATCACGTTGCCATGTTCATCATGCTCGTACTGCCAGTTGTTCCATTGACTTAATCTGTCTCCCGGGGGAGTAAGGCTCCCTACCGGCTGCCTCTCTCTCTGTGATTGCGGGTGTTCAAGCAGATTATCCGCCCCGTCATACCAGAACATTTCCTGATAACTATCCGTGCTATCTACGCTTTTCAAACGGCCTTCTAAATCATAGGAGTAATTCACCCTCCCTAGGTAATGATCTTCCCTTAGGAACAGCTCATCCTGAGTGTCATAATGCCACGCCCGCCAGGGTTTACCCTGCCAGATTTCCGGTTTTATATCCGTCTGAACGTTAGCCTGCGGCACACTGTACTGGCTGATACAACGACTCAACGGATCATAGCGGCGATACTGGAATAAGGCCCCCTGTGTGCGACAGGTTTCCCGGTGCAAGGCATCACGTTCAAATTCCGTTATCAGTTGCTGGTTGTAACGAACAGCGCTGAGATGACCGGAACCATAATAGAGCCAGTGCAACGTCTCTCCCTGCGGTAAGGTCAGTTCCGTCAGGTTATCTAATTCGTCATAACCAAACTGGAGGATATTTTCACCATTTTGTTCCCGGGTTATCCGCCCCAAAGCATCGTATTCAAAACACACCGTATTCGGCAGAATATCCAGTTTTTTTCCAACTTCATTGGGCTGGCGCTCTGCCTGTCGCAGCCGCCCCAAGCTGTCCCATTGATATTGATAGTTATCAGTATACGTTTCCCGCTGAATAAGATTTCCAGCGCCATCATAACGGTGGTGTACCCGACGCTCCGGGTACTTAAACACTCTATCACCCATGCGTCTTTCGGTACTGAGTAATCCAGCGGCGTTGTATTCATAATAAATCAGGGTTTCATCCGGCCGAATTTCTTCCGTTAACCGACCTTCAGCATCACGGGTCAGGATGTAACTGTCACCATTGGCATTGTCAATTTTGACCAAATATCCTTCGGGAGTGTAATGATAACGGATTTGCCGCTGTAAACGGTCGGTAGTACAAACCACCTGCCCCAATACATTATATTCCCAGTAACGGGCTTCGTTTTCGTTACGCTGGTAACTCAACAGTTGACCGGCGCTATCCCAAGTCATTCGTTCAGTAGAATCATCAGGATAGGTAACCTGTGTTAGTTGTCCATCATCGTGATAATGATAGCGGGTCGTTTCCAGCAAGGCATTGGTAAAGCAACTGACACGGTATTGCGTATCATAACCCCACTCACTGGCCTGGCCCGAACAGTCGGTTCGCCGAATAAGCTGCCCCTGATCGTTCCACATAAAACGGCTCTCTCCGCCCCGGGCATCGATGCGCAGGTAAGGACGCAAGGTCTGATTGTGACCATAACAGTAACGGGTAGTCTGTTTCAGTGGCGTGGTTTCACTCACTAATCGACCACGGTCATCATACTCAAAAACACTCTGGCAGCCATCCGGCCACAAAATAAACGTCACCCGATCAGTGTCATTTTGATACTGCCAGCCCGTCTGATGACCATTGCCATCAGTAAAACTCAACCGTCGCCCCAGATTATCCCACTCACACCGTCGCGTGTTACCATCGGCATCTCGATAGCCTGTCGGTAAGCCAAATTCATCCCATAACAGATGGTGCTCCACGCCCGCACGGTCCATACAGTGAATAATCTGATGCTCTTCGTTGAGTGTCCAGACCGTCGTTGTACCGTCATACCATTGCGCAGTACGAACACGGTGTTCCTCATCATAATGCAGACGGTAACCCGCTCCCTCGCTGGTCTGCTGTGAAATCACCCGCCACAGCGCTTCTTCCGTTTGCTCCCATTGGTAGTCACAGCGTAACCCACGTGCATCCTGATGCCATGCCAGTAATCCCCCTTCATGCCAGCCAAACTGGCGCTTAAGATGGTCATCCCGATGGCTGACACCCACCAGTTGAGCATGTTCATTGTAGTGATAGCGACAGAGCAGTACACGGCTGCCGTTATACAATACCTGCCAGACGGCGGTCAGGCGGGAAACGGATTTGCCGCCAAGTTCAATGGGAAGATAGTCACAATGCAGGTTTAATTTACCACTGCCAGTAATATTCACCATCTGCTGCAATTCGTTGTAATGGAATACCTGTTCATTACCGACGTTATCACTAATACGGCTCAGCCGGCTGGTACTATCAGCTCCAAATTCAGGATAATGATAAATATGTTCACTGGCATCACGAATTTCCCAAGTGTCTTCTGGGGTATGCATCAGCCAGCTTTGTGCTTCCGGGCAGAAACAACGATAGCCGATGGGCACATCAGGAAAAGGGATAATTTCACCCAGTGGTGAACGCCATAATATTCCCTCTTCAATAGACGTAAGCGTGCTTTCCCAAGACAGGCTCCAGCTACGCCCTAACACACTGTCATAGTCATAACTACTCAGGTACGAACGCTGCCAATACAGCGGCAATTCTCCTTCAATGATAAAGTCCAGTTCGTCGTCGTCATTAAGAAATTTCTGTCCGGCTACCACTTCTACTGGATTCATCAGGATACCCACTACTGACGCACCAATAGCCAACGGACTCAGGCGGCACAGTATCCTGCCAATTTTCCCCGCGCCAGGGATTTTACTAAACAATTTCTTTACAGCACTGGGGCCGTTAGCCGCTGCCCCGCCAAAACTAATAAGCCCAGCCGCCAATATCGTGAGGTCAGACACCTGATACGCCCAATGCGGCACTTCTGGCGTCACCGCTTCGGTAGGCTTCGTGCCGCCGCCGATAAAAACATTCGGAGAACCGGTCATGACTACCGCATCACACGTAGTCTTATCCCCGACCCGTGCTAATGGGTAACCATTAACAAAAACAGAACTGGAGCCTTCAGCCATCTGGCGTATGCCATCCTTGTCACACCCAACCTGACTATAGGTTGCGATAGCCGCCGGTTTGCCATTGATAAATACATTAGAGGAACCACGGGTAATTGTTCCACAGGGACTTCGCGACGCTGCCCCCGATTTGGTACAGTCATCTCGGGCCATTTCCCCCAGATGGCTTGCCAACATCCCAACCGCAACAGACAGGCCAATAAGTAGAATACCTACCCCCAAGCAGGAGGACGCAATACCCGCAGCAAACAGCGCTCCACCTACAATACCGCCAATTGCAGAGATAGCTGCTCCTAAAATCGTTCCACCAATCAATCCAGCTAAAGCGCCAGAATGGCCTATTGTATCACCCAACCGTGCCGCTTCTGGCATGGCGATATCCCCTTATCAAAAAAATCAGTGTGGTAATTGAAAACTCTTCAGACAACCATCCAGCCATTGGCGCTCTGACTCAGATAGGGCCTGATGTGCCGACAGAGTGAAAATCAGCGCCTTACGGTCATCTAATAGAAACACCGCCTGATATTGATAAACTTGTTGCTCTTTTTTGGGACGATAACGGGAAAACAGCGCAGTGCCGGATAACAGGTTGTCACCAAGAACCGCAGGCTGTTCGTCAAGTAATTGCCAATCTCGCAATCCTTTTTTTAGTAACTCTTTTTAACGAACCAAGTAGTCGGTCAGGCTTTCACCTTCATCCAAACTATCACGGGAAATGTTCAATGCAGGGGCATTAGGGGCTGTAATGATATTAACGGTTTGCTCTTGATAACCTTCTGGTAGGGTAATGCTGCCTTCACTAAACCGACAACGGAGATGATTATCCATCTATTTTTACCTCCGTCATCACCATAGTATTATTAGTTAAAACCACCATGATTAAGTATTCTCGTATAAATGAAATATCCTTATTGGAAGCACCAGAGTTGTTAATTCCTATTAATCAACAAGCTAATTTACGAATAAAAATCTATCAATCTTTTTAACATATCAATAACTATAAAACAAATTAAATAGTTATATCGTCATTAACCATTAACAGTCATCTTTAATTAAACAATTCTCACGCTTGATGCTTATTCTGATCGCTAAAGAACAAGCACACAGAGACTTAATTATTTCCCGATATTGGTGATTTCACCTCATGTTGACAAAATACCAAGTGAAAAACCCAGAATGAGTCAAATAATATTACTATTCGCCTCATTTGGTGAGTAGAATAGAAGCCTTATTTGACTCACGGGTGAAGCAAATGTGGATATGGGAACAACCGAACTGGCCGGAATTCCATTGGAATGTCAATACTATTGCACCATTACTGCGAGATGTGCATTTCAATCAGGGACTGTTATTAGGCAAATCTGATTATGAAGACACCAAGCAGGCAACGCTTGATAGCCTTCTATCTAGCATACTCTATTCAAGTGAAATTGAAGGAGAAAGACTGAATGCAGCTTCGATACGTTCATCATTGGCAAACAGATTAGGTATTACGGAAGAAAAACCTTATCCAATCGTAGAAAAGAGTGACGGCATTACAAAGGTTGCTCTTGATGTGATAGAAAATAGCCACTCCGATTTAACCCTTGAACGCATACTCAAGTGGCATCAGTTGATATTCCCCGAAGGCTATACCATGTTCAATCCGATACAAGGAGGCAAATTACGCGAAAGGATGATAGAAGTGGTATCCGGTCGTTTGGATAAGCCAACTGTTCACCTTGAGGCGCCACCACCAGAAAAAATGGTCGATGAAGTACCCCAATTTATAACGTGGTTCAATCAATCCCGAACAGATACTAGGCTCGATCCCATCATCAGAGCAGCAATTGTCCATTTATGGTTTGTAACAATCCATCCTTTAGAAGACGGAAACGGGCGCATTACCCGATTTTTAACAGACCTTGCACTTGCTCAAGCCGAAAACCGTTCAATTCGTTTCTATGCAATGTCGGTAAGTATTTGTCATCATCGTAAAGCGTATTACGAAATCCTTGAAAATACTCAACATGGCGGCTTGGATATTACTGATTGGTTGGTTTGGTTTTTGAAAATACTGAATGAGACCTTAACAAATAAATTGAAAGAAATTAATCAGGTTGTACAAAAAGCTAAATTTTGGCGCCGGATAGACCAGACTCAACTTACAGCAGAGCAAACGAAGGTGCTAAACCGTATGCTGGATGGCAATTTTGAGCAAGGCATTAGCAGCAGCCAATATCAAAAGGTAGCGAAGGTAAGTCGCGCCACTGCAACCAGACACCTGACCCGATAGGATTAGCAGGTGGATTAAACTTATATACTTACGCGCCTAACCCAATGAGTTGGATCGATCCGTGGGGGTTATACAAGGGTGAGGGACAACGGGGTTTAGGGAAGTACCATGTCTTCCATGAACACACCCTGAATTCATCGGAATATCAATTATCTGATGGTCAGCACTTTAAACGGGGCAACCAATCTGTGTACGAAAGAATGCAGCGCGATCCGGCATTCAGACGTGAAATGCAGACTAAATATCCGGGAGTGGTGGAACATGTTCAGCCAAATTCTAAAGGGAACTTTAGAGGGACTTCACCAAAGAATATGACTTGGCATCATGAGAATCAGCCAGGGAAATTAAGTCTGGTTGACCGATATGACCATAAGTCCTATCACAAGATTTATCATCCTGATGGGTCAGGTGGTAGAGATAAATGGGGAGGTGGGAATAAATGCCGCAAGTAATGGAGTTATTATATGAAAACAATTAGTGGTTTCGATCAGTTACTTAGTCTTTATAAACAACTGCCTGATGTTGGTTGGATTTATATTGATAAAGATTTTGATACAGAATCTACCCAAGATATTTTAAATAAAAATTATTATCTGGCTGAAAATGATGATGAAGAGTTTGATATGGATGAAACTCATGGAACATTTCTAGAATGCCCCATGTTTGCAGATATTATCGATAACAAACTGGAACACAATCCTAATGCGATTAAAGAAGATTTAATTGAAGCAGTGATACATTATCTTGTATACGATGATTTTCTAGATTAAGCCGCAAACCGGAAGATCTTTATGATCTTCCGGCCTTATTCATGATTTACCGAGGTGCATAGCCACGGCAAGCCGGCGCTAACTGAAGTTTAGATATGGGGCTGCATTTTAATACGTATCGGTATTATGCGCCGGAGATTGGCCGGTTTATCACACCTGATCCTTTAGGTTGGGCGGGCAATCCTAAAACGGCAACGCATATCACTTATCAGGGTATTGATGCTGAAACTGGCAAACCGTATGTGGGCTATGCCAGTAAGCAGGGGCGACAGGCAGCCCAAGAGATATTGAAATATCGATATGGTAACGGTTTTGGTCGCTTTGGTGGTAAACCACCTGAAGTTATCTATGAAGGTTATTCTCAAGCAGGTAAAGATACTGCTCGTGGATTAGAACAACGGCGATTTGAAAATCTGGGTGGTCTTGAGGGTACAGCTAATAAACAAAATCCAGTGGGACCAAACAATACCCGCCGGACTGATTATCTGGCTGCGGCGGACGAACATCTAGGGCAAACAACTAAACGCAACGGCAAAGGAGGCAGCCGTTGCTGACGGCTGTTTTGATCAATGGTGAAACGAATTGTCTGGAAGCATAACCATCTGGTTAATATTAAACTGAGGGATAATCTGTATACCATTGGACAGATGCTTAATAGTGTAGAAATGCAGTTTTATGATATCTGTAATACAGATGGAGTCTGGAAAAATATTGATTTAAATCAAGTGCCTACTTTATTTCGGATTTTAGTTGTCAATGCTGTTTATAAATTGATGCCAGATAAAATTAAGGATAAATCAGTTATTCCTAATACTCAATCCTATAATAATTACTGGATAAAGCCTTATTCTTCATTCGATGGTGATCATTATCCTGGAGGTAAAAACTCTTTTTTATTTATGGGCGGTAAACTGATTGATATCGGTCCTGAGGGTAATATCGGAACCACACTGGCACCCGTATTAAAAGAAGACTTAACCTTACCAAACGATCGGGAACTCATTGAAAAATATGAACTAACCAATATGTGGTCACATGAAGAGTTAGCAGAACGTCTGTGTCGTTATTTTGATACCGGTATTAACCGTGATGACCTGAAATTCGAGGTGTTTCCGGGACTGTGGGATGACAGAGAGCAATTAAGGCCCTTGACCAGTCGTTTACCGGTACCGCTACGATAATATAGATAATATATAAAAGCCGGAAGATCTCTGTGATTTTCCGGTTTGATCAAATAACACTGAGCGCATCTCTCTTCCCCCGCCTGACCGCCGTCTGGCAGGTATTGTATAACGGCAACCGTGCACTGCTCTGTCGCTATCACTACAATGAACATGCTCAACTGGTGGGTGTCAGCCATCGGGATACCTCCATATAATAAATCTAAAGATGAAATAATTAATATGTTCACTATCGAAGAATAAAGTTAAGAGCCGGAAGATCTCCGCGATCTTCCGGCCTGATTATGATCTACCGTAACTTAATCTCATTGAACTGGCTCTGTTGCCGGGGTAGTCTTGTTTACCCAGTTGCCGCTCAGTGCATAGCAGATGGTGTAATAACATTCTTTGGAAAGCCATTTAACTGGGTTATTGTTGCAGATAATTTATTAAATCCTGTTAATCACAAATGTCGAGTAATAAACCCGTTGGAAACCAATTCAGTGCGATTAGTCACTTTTGTTTTGGCAAAGATATTGCGCAGGTGGGTTTTGACGGTAGATAGGGAAATATTAAGTATCTGTGCAATACGTTTGTTACTTGATCCTTCTCTTATCAAATTAATAATTTCTTGCTCTTTATCTGTCAGAATAGTGGGTGTTTCAGGAAGCAAGTCCCTGACAGCTAATTCAATTAATGGCAGAATAGCACTGAGGCGGTTAAAGTCTTTTGGTGTAAATGGGGTATCTCGTAATAAAGAGACGCCGGCAATAATTCGGTTGTGTTGACGGATAAATATTTCAGCGATGTCCTGTATATTATTTGGCTGCATAAATTCATGATAATATTTGTTATGTTTAGTCAGTGTTTTCTGATCCATGCCAACCATATTGATATCATTTTGTTGATAATTAGCCGGTTTTAACGGATCTAAATGCTGAAAATGAGTCAGATAATTCTGGTGAGTTTCGTCGGAAATACCATATAGAATGTAATTCTCAGGGCGTAATTCATTATTCACCAAATAGAATGCTGCGGCTGAGATAGGAATCAGATGCGCAATGGTGTTTAAGCAGCTGTGGATTAGAGCATTTTCACGGCTATTCGGTAGTACAGTAGACAAGAAAATTCTCCCTTTAGAATAATGTCTAACTGGATAAATCAATACTGATGATTAATTAAACGCTAATTAAAATCCAGAGTCAACACAAAATAAACATATTAATAACGTGATATAGATTGCAATAATTGAAATTTCTCACCGTGATGATCACCTGTTAAGAATAGAGATTTTAGTATATATCTGAAATAATTTCTTAATGCATTGATTAAGTAATCTATTTTTATTGATTGATATTTAAGTGATTATTTTTGATTTTTGTTTTTTTCTGGTGTTTTTCGTCACACCTTTTCGGCTATGAATCCCCCTTTAGGTATCGTTCTTTAGGACGATAGCCGGTATTCCGTTTCACTTTCTATAGTGTATTTATTTATCCTCAATAAAGTTTACAAAAAATTCACAAATAAATCGCTGTGAGCGTTATTTCTACGATCGGAAGTAAAAGGGAAAATAAATGAAGATGTCAACACGACTGACTTCGCATATTGAAAAGGGAGTGGTGGGGTTTCCTACTACATTGGCAAGTTCCATCGGGGTGATCATGGCGAGTCCGGTTATTCTGACTGTGACCAGTGGCTTTGGGATTGGTGGTGACACTTTCGTACTGGCAATATTGATCAGTTTTATCATGATGCAGGCCCAAGTGACGACGTTTGCTGAGGCAGCAGCTATTTTGCCTACTTCCGGCTCTGTTTATGACTATATTTCTTGTGGCATGGGGCGGTTCTGGGCAATTACTGGTGCGCTTTCGGCTTATTTGATTGTTCATATTTTTGCGGGTACGGCAGAAACGATCCTCTCCGGTATTATGGCATTAGTGAATTTTGACGGCCTTAATACGGTGGTGGAAAGTCATAACGCTTCATGGATGGTCGGCGTTGGGCTCGTTATTACGTTCGGATTACTTAATGCGTTGGGTATTGAAGCGTTCGGTAAAGTCGAAATTGTGCTGACATCCTGCATGTGGAGTACCTTGGTTATTTTCAGTATTTGCGGATTATTAATGCCGTTTGCTGTGCCGCTGGAGAGTTGGTTTGGTGAGGGGCTTAATGTAAGCGATCCCTTTGCCGTGCTGAGTCTGGTAGGTATGGCAATGTTTATGTTTGTCGGCTGTGAACTAGTGACGCCAATGGCGCCGGAAATTAAAAATTCTGCCAAAGTTTTGCCGCGAGCAATGGTGACGGGCCTGTGTGGGGTGGCTTTCTGTATGGGGCTATATGGGGCGTCAATCAGTCATCAGGTAGAAAATGTGCTGGTGGATGTAGAAAATAATGTTCGTTTGCTGGAAACGCCAATGGCCATTCCTGCTTTTGCCGGCCAGGTGATGGGGGATTTTGGTAAATATTGGATTGGTATCGGGTTATTATTGGCGGGAGCGGCAACGATTAATACCCTGATGGCGGCGGTACCACGTATTCTCTATGGTATGGCATTAGATGGCGCATTGCCGCGTATTTTTGCTTATCTACATCCACGTTTTAAAACGCCAATATTTGGGATTTTGGTTGCAGTAATTATCCCCTGTTTACATGCCTTTATTATTCAAGGTGATTTGAACCGGATTATGCCTTTGGTGCTGGCAGCGGTATGTGCCTGGTGTGTCGCTTATTTGTTGGTGACATGTTCCGTGATATTACTGCGTATTCGCAGACCTGATTTACATCGTGCTTATAAATCTCCTTTTTTCCCATTACCTCAAATTGTCTCTAGTGTAGGAATTATTTTGGCGATCATTCACATTACACCTCCGGGAATGAATCCCGGTGATGTGTATATTCCATTCGCCATCATGTTGGGCCTGACCGCCAGCTATGCTCTGTTTTGGACGCTCTGTGTGCAACGGGTGAATCCGTTTAAACCCGTACCCGTTGAACAGGTACTTTCACATACTTTCACTCAGGGGGAATTGCCGGAGGTACAACTTGAGCCACTTCGTTCCCTTAATTGATGGTATTTGGCGGCGGTTAAATAAACCCCGCTATCCTACTGGCTATCAGGCAGGTGTAACGCTAAGCCGGTTGAAACAGAATTTATCGCCTTACTGTTGTGAGCGTTTATCAGCAGAAAGTTTGCAAGTGACGTTACCTGATGGATTGCAGATTGAAGTTTGTGAAAAGCCGAAGACGCTGTTTCTGGCCTATATTGTCAGTTGTTGTTTTCGTTTGCAGGGAATCACGTCACTCAAGGAAAAAATCGTTATTAAAGCCAAGGTAAAGGGGATATTTCGGCGAAAAACCGTGACTTATTACTGTTGTCATGGTGCAGAGTTTGGGCAACAGATTATTGATTTACTCAATCAGTATCCATTAATTGGTGAAACATTAGCTGAGTTGGATTTCCGGCATCTCACATTAAATATTCATCAGGGACGATGGCAATTTGAGGTGGAACATTTTGCCGCTTCTGAGGTTGTCAGCCGATTGCCGGCCAGTCGTCGTTATTTACGTTTGACTTCTGAACAGCGCCATTTGTTGCTCAGTACGTTGCTGATGTTTAGTCAATTCATGAGGAAGGTAGATGAAAAAACAATAAGATACGGATAACTTTTGTTTATTTTTAAATAAAAACCACCGATCTTTATTCAAGGGTCGGTGGTGATGTGAGCGCAATGGATATTTACATTGGCACAGAATTTCTCGCCATATTTAAAGTATCGACAAGCTGATCAATATCTGCCAATCATTTTTCGTTAGTTGCGATCTTAAATAATTAGCGAGATTGATCTGGTAATCGATCATATTGCTAAATCCAGCTGGCCTCATATCACCAGAATTATTGACTTTGATTTTAAGATAGAGATCACAGATACTCAGGTAAATTTACTGAAATCTTTTATCGAATCATTGTTATTCAATCTATACTGAATATGTAAAATAATAGATAGGAAAATTTAAATGGCAATGCTTGACAATAGGGCAAGGAATTATCAAGTCTTTGAAGATCGATTTACCTAAAATCAATTCTATACCCTATGGATTTCAAGATGTATCGCGACGGCAAGGGAGCGAATCCCCGAGAGCATAGCGAACTATGTGATTGGAGTGAGGGCAGCTAACAAAGGGCAACTTGAAAGATAACGGATATATTTCGGAGGAAATTGTTAATGTCTAGGACTGGTGAAGAATATATTGAAAGCCTGCGTGATGGAAGAACGATTTTTCTGAATGGAGAAAAGATCACTAATCACGTGGATCACCCTGCTTTTCGGAATGCAATTAGAACCGTAGCTTCACTTTACGATTACCAGGCAGCACATGCTGATCAGATGACGTTCGAAACGTCTGGTGGTAAGCGCGTTGGTTTATATTGGGAGCTTCCTACTACCCGAGAGAAATTAATTGCCAGAGGTGAGGCTGCGTATGCCTGGGCAATGCAGAGTTGTGGTTGGTTAGGTAGAAGCCCAGATCATGTTTCCGCTGCGCTTACCGGAATGATGACTCACTTGGAAATATTCGAGGAATATTCTAAGGATAGAGCTGAAGCGTTAAAAAATTACTATTCCTATGCCCGCGATAAAGATATTTATTTGTCTTTCACCTTAGTCAATCCACAAGGTGATCGTTCCAAAACCCCCAGTGAGCATATAAAAAATGAATTTCATACTCTTGGTGTATTGGAGGAAAAACCGCAAGGAATAATTGTTCGCGGGGCAAAGATGTTAGGGACAGCCGCCATCCTTGCAGAAGAAGTTGTGGTTGGCGTGTTTAATCCACTCAAAGAAGGGGTTGATGATAAATATGCTGTGTCTTTTGCCTTACCATTGAATACAAAAGGAATAAAAATTCTTTCCAGAAAGTCCTATGAAATAGGCAGCAATAAATTTGATTCCCCTTTATCGCATCAATTTGACGAAAATGATGCTGTCGTTTATTTCGACGATGTTTTCGTTCCGTGGGAAAGAGTGTTTATTTATAAAAATACGGAGATGTGTCGCCAGCAATTTCTGGCAACTGGCGCTGACGTTTTAATGGATGTTCAAGGTATGGCTCGGTATGCCGTTAAGCTACATTTCTTAACGGGTTTGGCTCATCAACTTACCGAAGCCACTGGCGTCAATGAGATTCCTGCTGTTCGTGAGTCATTAGCTGAGCTTGCTTGCTGTGCCACTAATATTGAAGGGCTGTTTCGTGGTTTGATTAATAATCCTGATCGACATAATGAGTATTATATTCCTAATCGCTCACAACTGTATGCTTGCCAGGTCTTATTACAATCAACTTATCCAAAGGTGATAGAAAACATCAGAAAACTCTCAGGGGGTGGTGTGATTATGTTACCGTCAAGCTATATTGACTTAGCAAATCCAGAAATTCGTGACTTAATAGAAAAAACGCAATATTCAACTTTGTTGGCACCCATTGAACGAGTGAAATTACTGAAATTAGTGTGGGATGCTATTGGTTCTGAGTTTGCATCACGTCATACTCAATATGAAATGTTCTATTCAGGTGCGCCTTTTATTGCTTTGTCTCGTGTTTATGAAAAATATGATTGGGATTTTGCTAAAAGTATGAGCAAAGGGATTTTAGACTCTATTGATGTGAGTTGAATTCTGTATTTAATTCGAATGCAGTTAATCAGTTTTATTTTTATCGAATGTGAAGAAGCGGGATAGATTATATCCCGTTTTTTGTTCTTTAATCGTTTAAAAGATGAGGTGACTTGATTAATAGCATATTGAAATGTTGAATTGTTTATGTGTCCATCTATAAATTATTTCATCTTGTTAGAGAGTTATTTTGCTGAAATATTTTGACATATTTATATCTTGTTTTTGAAAGTTAATACACAAATTATTCTATTAATAATAGTAATTGTTCTTATGCTTAAATAAAAATTTAGTGCATGATTTGCCGCGTCAAAAAATCGAATACCAACAATCAACAGTCAAAAAAGAGAATAAAATGAAAGTAAACATAATGATATGTACTCTTATGGCTTCCTTTAATGTCTTTGCCTCTCAGTGCCACAAAATAAACTTTCAGGAAGATCAGCAAATAATAACCGGGAATTTTAATTCTCAAGGGGGAGCGTGTATTGAGTTTAATATTCAGCCTGAACATTATGTACGTGGATCGGCATTGGGTATGCGGAAGTTAGTCGCGCAGAAGGGTAATCAACAACATATTCGTACGCTTTTCACTGATAACCCGGTGGATGCTCGTCAGTTAATTGGCTTTACTGTTCCTCTGGCGGGAAAATACCGGTTGGCAGCCAGGGGCAACGCAGGAGAACCGTGGCAGCTTACATTGTCATTTCCATCTTATATTCCCAAGGATAATGATTACAGGCAGCAGCCAGAAAGCCTGCGTCTGAAACAACTTCAAACTGAAATTGCACAAGGAAAAGGCCCCCATGCCTTCTGGCGGGAAATAACCCGCAAGGGTGCGCCGTTGATTGAAGATTATGATGATAAAAATAAGCGCGTCACTTTCCTGTGGCGCGGCGCAAAAGCGAATGTCTTTATTCTGGGGGCACCGAGTGGTGATCATGATCCGATGTCACATTTAGCAGGTTCTGATGTCTGGTTTCGTAGCTATATCGTTCCGTCAGATACCTTGATGCAATATAAATTGGCTCCGGATTTGCCGCGGATTGAAGGCTCGGCTGACGAACAGCGTAGGTCGATTTTGATTACTGCACAGGCCGATCCATTGAATAAAAATGTAGTACCGGCTGTATCCGAAGATGTGTTTAATCATGATTCATTGCTGGCATTAAGGCCGACCCTGTGTGATATCGCACAATTCAAGCAATTACCTTTTCAGGGAGCGACTAAACTTCATCAGCTTGAGAGCAGGATTTTAGGTAATAGTCGGGAAATTGCGATTTATCAACCGGTTACTCCGATGAAACAGCCTGCTATGTTGGTGCTATTTGATGGGCGGATTTACCGCAAACAGTATTACATTGATAGATTCTTTGATTCCCTGATCGAACAGGGCAAGATCCCGCCTATGTATGTGGTGTTTATTGATAGCTTGGATAGTGTACGTCGAGGTCAGGAATTACCGCCTAATCCTAATTTTGCTGAATTCATGGCGAGTGAGTTGATGCCGTGGCTGGCGGCTCAGGGTATTAAAGCCCCGGCAGAACGCACCATTATTTCAGGTTCCAGTTATGGTGGATTGGCATCTGCATGGGTGGCATTTAATCATCCTGAATTGTTTGGCAATGTCCTTAGTATGTCTGGTTCGTATTGGTGGGCTCCTCAGGGAGAAAAGCCTGAATGGTTAATCCGTGAATTTGCCAAAGCAGAGAAAAAACCCTTGCGTTTCTACTTACAGGCGGGATTGTTCGAAACCCATGTGGGGGAATTGGAGGGCATTTTATATAATAATCGCCGCATGAAAGAGACATTATTACAGAAAGGTTATCCAGTTGAATCCAGTGAGGTTTCTAGTGGCCACAATTATATTTCGTGGTGTGAAACCTTGTACCACGGAACCCGATCAT
>NZ_JAJAFZ010000082.1:0-15676 GCF_025384895.1 Photorhabdus kayaii | reverse complement strand
ATATAAGTCGTCTATTAAATCTGGAAAGGTGGCACTTGTTTGTGAAGGTGGAGGCCAACGCGGCATTTTTACTGCGGGTGTGTTGGATGAATTTATGCGTGTTGAATTCAACCCATTTGATCTACTGCTTGGCACTTCGGCAGGTGCTCAGAACCTTTCAGCTTATATTTGTGGACAGCGTGGATATGCCCGGCGAGCTATCAGTCGCTATACAACTAATCCAGCCTTCTTTAACCCTTTGCGTTTTGTACGTGGTGGTCATTTAGTTGATTTAGATTGGTTTGTGCAGACCGCTTCGCAGGAATTGCCATTGGATATCCCGACAGCTTTACGCAAATTTGAGGCTGGATGTGAGTTTTATATGTGCGCATGTCGTTCAGATAATTTTGAACCTACCTATTTCCAGCCGGATGAGAATAACTGGCTGGAAGTGATTAAGGCATCAAGCGCCATTCCTGGGTTTTATCGCAATGGTGTGACTATCAATGATGTTGTTTATTATGATGGTGGTATCAGTGATGCTATTCCAGTAGAAGAGGCGTATCGGCGTGGTGCAGATACCATCGTGGTGATCCGGACGGTCCCTTCACAGCTCTATTACACGCCTGATTGGATGCAACGAATGGAACGTTGGTTGGGAGATAGCGGTCTGCAAAAGATGGTACGGATGCTACAACAACATGCGAAAAGCTACCACCGCACTCAGAAATTTATTGAAAATCCGCCTAATGATGTGCAGATTTTTGAAATTTATCCGCCTGCACCATTAACTGCCAGTGCATTAGGCAGCCGTTTGCCAGCACTTAGTCGGGATTATCACCTTGGGCGTCGTTGTGGTCGCTATTTCTTGGCGACAGTGGGTCACTTATTTGTTGGTAATAAGTTTAATCTTGGTGACTGCTCCTCATCCTATCGGGAGAGGCTTCCCACTTCAAAGGCAGCAGCTCGTGCATGACAAGTCTTACGCTGGCCTCGATGGGGTAACAACGTTGGACACTTCGCCCGTAGCTTCGGATTAAAGAAGTTATCGAACGCGGTATTCAGATTAATAATCGCCTGTTGCAGCGCGATAGAATCGTATTTTTCATCCCTCAGCCGGGCATTAAGCCCGGCGATAGAAAAGTTGAAGGCATTACTGAATTACTGAATATCGATACCATTTTTGACGAAAATTATATAGATACTTATGCCGTACTGGGCGAGCAACTGTCTTGAGCGATAACGTGAGTTGTTATTACCGCATCTTACGCCACAATGGCATGATATTGGTCAACACATCAGGGGGAGGGCAAGGATCATTCACCTTTGCCATTTTCCACAAACCGGTATGGCTTTTACGGGCAGCATTATTGGACATGAAGACTTGATATAACGAGCCTGTATCGCCGGCATGATTATGGGTATCAAGAAAACCTTTATTTCCCCATCGATTATAGAGGGAGATACTATCTCCTTCTCTAATATTTTCATTTGGTGGTGTGGTTTCACAATAAATAGCCCATTCTAATGTCGCTCTTTTGCGGATATCTGAGGTATAGACTTGATGTATTTCGGTTAATTGTTCATTTTGATCCACCACATCATAATATCGTAAATAACCGCCATCACAGTAATACAGGTTGTGAAGTAAAATAATATCATTATTGATTATTTCACTGCCGACAGATTTTCCTGTTGCTGATTCAATTCTCCAGGCGCCGCCATAAATAGCTAAAGAAGCATCTACCGTTACCACGCCATATTTTGTTCCGGGTTTATTACCGTTGCCAAATACACTGAGATACCCACCGCTCCAGTTCTTGTAGCTGTTTAATATTGTCACGGTATCGCCATATTTAAGTACATTATCCATCATTTCCTCGGAAAATATGTTATACCCGTCATCTTTCAAGTTGCCTCTTTGTTGGCTGCACTCGCTCACCCCGGTCACATAGTTATCTATGCTCCCGGGGATTCACTCCCTTGCCGTCGCGATGCATCTTGAAATCCATAGGGTATATGCCTTTCAAACAACTGATGCTTACCCTGAAATGACTTTCCCTCCGATTATGCTATTAGTGCATAACTTCTGGCGTTATTTCAGGGTTAAGTTATTGTCATGAACAGGTTATCTCGCTTTTTATCTGATCCCTTGTGGACCTAAAATAGGGTCGAATTCCTGCACTGCTGAATATTCATAGCAATGGGAGATAGGAAAAGAAAAGATCAAAAAATTAATTTTTATCGGATAGGGGACTATTTGGCGGATAGCCGACTTTGGCCTGTTATCATGTTACTTGAAGAGGTAAACCATGTTTTTTCTGTTTTTAACCATATTCATATCAGCAAAAACGGTATCATTTTACGGATATATTTGCGTGGTATACAGAAAAAAGCGGCATAATACCGCTTTAATTTATTGATAAATGTCATCTCTACTGATGTTGCCAGCGTATTGTATTTTTGCTTTTTGATTCAGGACTGTGACCAAATTAACACGACTATGCTGTCATCGTAATTATTATTGCCTCCATTGCTGGCACCGATAATGGCTGTTCCCGGTTTTTCGTCAAGGGTGTTATAGGCGTAACGGAGTTTGCAGGGTTTACCGTCGCCTATCATTTCAATGCAGACTTTGCCGGTGCTTGATGAGTAATTTTTAAAGCCCAACACACTATTGGCGCCTTGGCTGATTAATGTATCGACTAACTGATCGTCAATATACACTTTTATCGTTTGCTGATGGGTAGTATTGCCATAGGCTGATAGGCTAAGCTTTATATTATGAGGTAACTGGAAACAGTGTTTACCGGTGTTAGTGCTGCCACATACTCCACCACAGTTTCTATACTCGCTACCTAACGAATCGATATCAACCGATACGGCGGCTTGAACTTTTTTGAAAGTGACTCCGTTCCAGTAAGCTTGAATAAAGGAGGGTTCACCATCGATAACATGAGATTTTGTATTGTATTGGATGTAATAACTATCTTTGAAAAAGTAAATAGTAGAGCCGGCGGTATTCTTCCATAAAATAACAGCATCGAGATCTTCACTAAATCCTGCATATTTCCCGATAGTGCCCCACTGGTCTGAAATGGTTTTCTTATTAATCATGTGTGAACTGACGGTGTAATCGATGCAATTTCTGCCTTTGAAGAAACAGACAACATCTTGTTTTGTATCCACCCATTCTGTGGCTGCGTCGATACCATTTTCAAATCCGGTACCTTTCAATCCCGGCCATCCCTCAATAATGGGTTTTGGCCCATCAATCACCAGGGCTTTGGCTATATCGAATTTAAGGTATTGCGAGCCTTTAAAAAAATATAATGAGCCGTTTAAGTTAATCACATCATCAATATCTTTTTGAAACTCGATAGGGAGAGCAGGCCAATCGTTGCTGATAGTTTGGGGATAACCCGTGTCTGCTTTATCTTCTGAGTCGTTATATCCAATGTTTTCTGAGTTAAGAAAGAAATAGGTCTTTGAATTCATTTTTTATATCCTTAATAAATGGTTAATCTGAATGTCATTCTGATGTGTTTACTCGATTTTCTATTTTCAGATATCACAGTGATATATTTTTGTCTCATGATAATGGCCAATTCAACACTACCACACTATCATCATAATTGTCATTGGAACCATTGTTAGCGCCGAGAATGGCTGTTCCCGGTTTTGCTTCGAGTGTATTATAGGAATAACGGAGTTTGCTGAGTTTACCCTCTCCTATCATCTCGATGCAGACTTTGCCTGTACCTGATGTGTAGGTCCTAACATCCGTTATGTGACTTATTCCCTTATCGGTTAAGGTATCGACTAATCGGTCGTCGATATAGACATTGATTGTTTGTTGATGAGCATCACTATTTACGTAGGCAGTCAGGCCAAATCGAATACTTTGAGGTAGTTGAAAGCAGTGTTTACCGGTGTTATTAATCCTACATGTTCCGCCATAAAATAGCTGCATCTAAATTTGCACTAAATTTCGCGTATTCCTCGGTAATTCTCCATCTTTATTCCAGTTATAATAAAAAAGCGGCATAATACCGCTTTAATTGATTGCTAAATATTATTTTAGCTTATGGTGAAATTTACCAAAATATTTTTAACTTACACCAGAGGCCAATTTAACATTATTACGCAATCATTGTAATTATTATTGGTGGCATTTTCGGCACCGATAATTACTGTTCCCGGTTTCCCATCAAGGGTATTATCAAAATAACGCAGTTTGCTAGGTTTGCCATCTCCTTCAATTTCAATACAAACTTTTCCTGTACCTGATGTATAGGTTTTGGTCGCCATCGGATTATTTGTTCCTTTGCCGGTTAATGTGTCTACCAGAAGGTCGTCAATATAGACTTTTACCGTTTGCTGAATGTTCGTATTATTGTAAGCTGTCAGGCCAAATCGAATACTTTGAGGTAATTGGAAACAGTGTTTACCGGTGTCGCTAGTACCACATTCTCCACCACAATTTGAGGGTTTGGTAGGCGGACAAGGGTCATTGATTTTTTCCATTTTCCACTGGTCTACCTTATGTACTTTACGAGCGCTATTACCAGAAAGAGATACACCATATAACGTGTTTGGTTTGTTGGCATTACCATAACTATTAAGGAAACCTTTATTTCCCCATCGATTATGTAGGCTGATAATTGCTCCTTCTATGATATTTCCCTTTATAGAATAAGGTGTCTCGCAATAAATAATCCACTCTAATGTTTTTGGAGAATATGTATTTATATCAGATGTGACTATCGGGTGTATTTCTCCACTTGGTACCGGTTGATTTGGGCCATCATAATATCCCAAATAACCACCATCGCAGAAAGCCAGATTATGAAGCAAAATAATATCATCATTAATTATTTCACTGCCGATAGCTTTTCCTGTTCCTGATTGTATTCGCCATATTACCCCTAGATCAGAAAAGGAGGGCGCTACAGTTAATACGTTATGTTTTGCGCCCGGGATGTCATTACTTCCATGTGTACTGAGATATCCTCCTTGCCAGTTATTGTAACCATTTAATATTCTTACTGTATCGCCATATTTAAGTATATCCGCCATAATTTATCCTTAATGTTTGTGGTTTATTTTTAACAATGAGTATGACACTGAAATTACCCTGGCTTAATTATTCTGTTTCATAATTTTATGGGTTATTTCAGAATAGGTTATTAAAATCAGCGAAATGCTCAACTTTTTTGTAATCCTAAAAAAATGATTAACGCTTGATTTGGATTAATTATGAATATTAATGGTTGTTGAAGAAAGGCAGAGGATTTGTTTCTTGCTTCTGACAATGAATATATCACTAAAATTACTTTCATTTAATTTACTATATTTCTATCTTGAACTGTGGGGAAATCTCATTATACCGCTTGATTTAATAACGATAGAAAAATAAAAACTTAATTTTTATTGACACGAAGGATACAATTCTAATAAATTGATACTTTGATATAAATAACATTTATACCTAATAGATCATCTGGATGGAACTCAGTCCAATTTTTTCGATCTGAATATAAAAGATTAACGAAAATATAAATAATCGATATTTTGATAAAGGGATTATTATTGTGCGAATGCAAGTTAAAAACTCATTGAAATGAATGGCTTTCATAAAGTAGTTGTTGTAAATATAATGTTTTCTCATTTTTACTTTTCTGATATTTGATTCTTTAGGTTCTTCTATTAATGCATTCGGTAAAGATTTGCCTGAGGAAATCTGAGACAATGTTTTTTGTGACTTGGTAGAAATACTATACCTTATGGATTTCAAGATACATCGCGGCGGCAAGGGAGCGAATCCCCGGGAATATAGATAACTATGTGACCGGGGTGAGTGAGTGCAGCCAACAAAGAGGCAGCTTGAAAGATGACGGGTATATACCTTGACAATGAGTGGTAATGACTAACTGATAAGACAGAGAAACAGATTGTGGCAAAGAAAGAAAAACGGCCTCACCATGACGCGTTATTTAAGCATTTTTTAACGCAGCCCGAAACGGCCAGGGAGTTTTTATCCCTTTATCTGCCCGAAGAAATCCAGTTGTTGTGTGATTTAGCCACATTGAAACTGGAGCCCGGCAGTTTTGTGGATGAGCATTTACGTCAACTGCACAGTGATGTGCTGTACTCGGTTGAAACTGCCCGGGGACAGGGCTATATTTATTGTCTGATTGAACATCAATCCACCCCTGACCCGTTAATGGCCTGGCGGTTGATGTATTATGCCATGTTAGCCATGGCGGCTCACCTGAAAAGAGGCCATACTGAACTCCCTTTGGTGGCGCCTCTGCTGTTTTATCATGGTGAGGTTCGGCCGTATCCTTACTCAAACCGGTGGCTGGATTGTTTTACGCTCCCCGAACAGGCTGCTCGCTTATACCGTCAGGCGTTTCCGTTGGTGGACGTCAGCGTGCTCAGCGATGAAGAGATCCTGACGCATAAAGGGGTTGCCCTGATGGAACTGGTGCAAAAACACATCCGCTGCCGGGATATGCAGGAATGGCTCCTCCAATTGGTGGAGCTCTTGAATGCAGGGTATAATACAACTGAGCAGCGCAATGTGGTGTTACGCTATATTTTACTGAATGGACATACGCTGGATCTCTCACAATTTGTCCATCAACTGATTGAACAATCTCCGGAGCATGAAACGATGTTGATGACTATTGCAGAACAGCTTGAACAAAAAGGGCGCGAGCAAGGTATCAAGCAAGGTATCAAGCAAGGCATTGAGCAAGGTCGAGAAGAAGGTCGAGAAGAAGGTCGAGAAGAAGGTCGAGAAGAAGGTCGAGAAGAAGGCCGAGAAGAAGGCCGAGAAGAAGGTAAACTGGAAACGGCTCGTGCCTTATTACGGCATGGCGTGAGTTTGGACATTATTGTCACCAGTACCGGACTGAGCCGGGATAAAATTGAAATGTTAAAGCATTAAATTAATCTTCTCTTTCACAGTAAAATGCCGATATTCAAGATCGGCATTTTTGTTCTTATTCAGGATGATGGCTATACAAGGGACTTTTACGTTTTCCCGGCGAAGCTGAAACCGGTCAGACTGAAGTAACAATCTCCGGAGCATGAAACGATGTTGATGACTATTGCAGAACAGCTTGAACAAAAAGGGCGCGAGCAAGGTATCAAGCAAGGTATCAAGCAAGGCATTGAGCAAGGCCGAGAAGAAGGTCGAGAAGAAGGTCGAGAAGAAGGCCGAGAAGAAGGCCGAGAAGAAGGTAAACTGGAAACGGCTCGTGCCTTATTACGGCATGGCGTGAGTTTGGACATTATTGTCACCAGTACTGGACTGAGCCGGGATAAAATTGAAGCGTTAAAGCATTAAATTCATCTTCTCTTTCACAGTAAAATGCCGATATTCAAGATCGGCATTTTTGTTCTTATTTATAGGGAGCGAAATGACACCTTATTAAACATAAAATTATCCATCAGCACCTTCTATTATTACTGACATAAATGGGTATCTTTAACCTATTGTTTTTACCTGTTTATTCTCCCCGGCTGAATAAAATTGAGCGTCTGTAGCAATCCTTGCATGAAACGGTGACACGAAATCATGGCTGTCAGTATATGTGGCAGTTGCTTGAGAAAGTGAAAACGTTTTTAAATTCATCCCCCTACATGAATAGCAGAGAATAAAAAGAGTGGGGGTCCATATAAGTTATTTATGATTGTTTTTTATCACCAAACCGAATTGGTTGTGTCAAAATAGAATTTAGCTTTTACATCAAAACTGTTAAATTCCAAACTTTCGGGATATAGTGGTGGTCGTAGTGTCAACTTTGACCATAACACCTTTATTGAGACAAAGTTCATTTTGATTTTCAATAAATCATAAGGCAACAACACGGTGAAAACAGGGCTAAAATAACGCTTTCATATGCTAATAGGATTAGCAGCAATACTGATCATAATCCAATTATTTGATACTTTAACCGGTGGCGCATTAAGTCATTTCGGCATCATTCCCCGATATGCTCAAGGGTTAATTGGTATTCCACTATCTCCATTCCTGCATGGTAACTGGGGGCACTTGTTCAGCAATCTTCCCGCATTATTAGTCTTGAGTGCATTACTTATGACACACTCCATTCGTTATTATGTGCTAGCCAGCCTGTTTATTATCTTTATGGGCGGAACATTAGTTTGGTTATTTGGGCGCACGGCTATTCATATTGGTGCCAGCGGATGGATTTTTGGCTTATGGGGATTGCTGCTGGCTAACGCCTTTTTCCTGAGAAGAGTAAAAGATTTCTTCTTTGCGATTCTCGTGTTTGTATATTACGGTGGGATTGTGTTTGGCTTGTTACCGTGGCAAGCGAATATTTCAACGGAAGGTCATATTTTTGGCGTGATATCTGGGCTGGTTTTCTCTTGGCTATCGAAGCGATGGGTAATAACGAGCCATTAGTTTTATGGTATTGGGGATAAGTAGATTATCCCCATTTCAGATAATTATTAATTTCGGGCGGTTATTTCCATTGCAACGCGACATCATCTATAGGCTGACCCAAAACTTGTTTATCTTTTTTGTAATCATGTGGAATCTGCCAGTTTGAACTATATCCCTGACGAGGAAGCGAGTCGTTTGCACGTTTTACGTAACCAGATCGCAAAGCACCAAAAATATGTTCGTCCTCCTGCATCTCACCTGGCTGAGCATGTGGTGTCACAACGGTAGCATCGCGACGCTCCATCTCGTTCAATAAACGGCAGATATAATCCGCAGATAGATCAACTTTCAATGTCCAAGCGTTATTGATATAACCAAATACACAGGCACAATTAGGGATATTTTGTATCAACGTTCCCTTATAAAGCATGCGATCATGACTTTGTTGCTTTTGCCCATCAATAGAGAGTTCAATTCCACCAAGAAAATGTAATTTCAGCCCAGTTGCTGTAACAATAATATCTGCGGGTAATTCTTTGCCCGATTTTAATAAGATACTGTTTTCAGTTATACGTACAATATGGTCAGTAGCAATAGAGGCTTTACCTTCTTTTAGTACCTTGAATAGGTTATTGCTGGGAATAAGACAGAGCCGTTCATCCCATGGCATGTATTTTGGCGTCAAGTGCTTCATGTCAAAATCTGGGCCGACGCGCTTGCGAGCCAATGCCAGTAAAAACGCTTTCAATAATGTAGGTAAATGTCGACTTATTTTATAAATTAAGCGAAATAGAAAAAGATTGCGCTTTCTGCTCAATGTGTAAATCCAGCGCTGTGGAATAATGCCTTTGCAAAGCTCTGCTATCTTATCCCTTCCAGGCATTGAAAAGATATAACTGGGAGAGCGCTGTAGCATAGTGATATGTTTAGTATCATGTGCCATTGCAGGTAGTAAAGTAACTGCTGTTGCACCACTACCAATGACAACAACCCGTTTTCCTTTATAATCCAACTCTTCAGGCCAGAGTTGAGGGTGAATTACCGGGCCTTTGAAATCTTCAATGCCGGGGAATTTAGGTAAATAAGGCTCATCATAGTTGTAATAACCTGTTGCAGCGACGAGAAAGCGACAGGTAAATTGCCGAGTTTCCCCACTGATTTCGTCAATCGCGGTAACGGTCCACTGGCGAGTCGTATTTGACCAGTCAGTCTGAGTGATTTTTAGCCCAAACTCTATTTTCTTATCAACTTCATACTCTTTTGCCGTTGCATTGATATAACTTCTAATTGAGGGCCCATCGGCAAAAATACTGGTGTCTGTCCAGGGGCGGAATTCATAGCCATAGCTCATCATATCTGAATCTGAGCGAATGCCGGGATAGCGAAATAAATCCCAAGTACCGCCTATCCTCTGGCGACGTTCTAAGATAATAAACTTCTGATCAGGACATTTCCTTGTCAAATGACATGCTACACCAATGCCGGCAATACCCGCGCCAATAATCAAAACATCATAATAGTTATCCATTGTTATTTCTCCTGCAATGTATTTTTTAAACAGTTGAAACTTGCCTAGTTAAAGCAACGTGATTCTTATCGGCACTGACAGTAGCATAGTAATATGAGATTGCTTTAGTCTTACATGGCTTATTACAAGCCTTTAACGTGTCAATATTCTCTGACGCCACAAATAAATAATTAGCCTGAGAATATTTTCAACCCTTCAATATGAATATTGGGAACCATGTTTAAGTCAGGTTATAGATGAAAAAAATACAACCAGAAATTTGCTCAAGCATTTCTGCCTGCGTTTGGATCGATATTGCATGATGAAAGGATTTCGAAGTGAATCTGATAGAACTTAGCGGAGAGATCAGTGATTGAATATCTTCCCAAAGTTTAGATCCTAGCCATTTATAGGGGTATTTTTCGGTTAATTCGATAAAATAATCCAGAGAAGAAGATATTCTCTGAATTATTTTAAACATGTGAAATTGTTCAAGTGTTTTAACCGAACAGCCTTATCTCTCAGGGATGCGATATTTTACTTTTGTTTGTGGTGCAATTTCTAAAGCATGTGTCATTCACACTAGCGGCCAATTCAATATCACAACGCAATCATTGTAATTATTCTTGGTGCCGTTTTCAGCGCCGATAATGACTGAACCGGGTTTTCCATCAAGAGTATTATAGGCATAATGGAGTTTGCAGGGTTTTCCGTCCCCTGTAATCCCAATACAGATTTTACCTGTACCTGATGAGTAAGATTTTGTGGCGGTTAAGTTATCAATTCCTTTGCCGGTTAATGTATCTACCAGAATGTCGTCAATATAGATTTTTATCATTTGCTGATGAACATCAGTATTCGTGTAGGCTGTTAGCCTAAATCTGGTGCTCTGCGGTAATTGGAAACAGTAGTTACCGGTGTCATTATTACCACATGTTCCGCCACAGTTTTGATTACCTAACAAATCTGTATCAACTGATACCGCAGATTGAATTCTGTTGAAGGTAACTCCTAGCCAATTAATTTTATTAGGGGTCGTTGGTCCCCCATCGATAGCATTTAATTTCAGATTAAATCGGATATTAGAGTTACCTTTGAAAATGAAGATATAATGGTATCCACGAGTCCTCCATAAAATTGCGGAATCCAGATTTGTACTGAATTCTGAATATTTCCCAGTTGCTCCCAATTTTTCTGAAATAGTTTTTTTATTAATCGTATGTGAACTTACAGTATAATCGATACACTCGCTGCCTTTAAAGAAACAAATGACATCGGTGATGTTAGGTTTTTTTATATCGATCCATTCCGTAGCTGCATCTATTCCATTTTCAAATTCGGTTCCTATTAATCCCGGCCATCCTTCTACAATGGGTTTAGGTCCCTCAGCTACCTGAGCTTTTGCGATGTCGAATTTAAGATATTGCGATCCTTTAAAGAAATATAAATAACCATTTAAATTAATCACATCGTCAATATGTCTTTGGAATTCGACAGGAAGATTAGGCCAATCTTTACTGACAGGTTGGGGATAGCCTGCGTATACTCCATTCTGACCAGATATTTCATTGTATTTAATATTTTCCGAGTTAAGAAAAAGATAACTGGATGTATTCATTAATATATATCCTTCATGGTTTTTAAATTTGTCATTGATTTTGCATATTTGTTAAATTTACTGTTCATAGATAAAATATATTAACAATGATATTAAGACTATTTGTCGAAACAGAAAAGTTTACGCTTTGAAAATTAATATAAAAGATAGATTATGGCAATGTTATATATTAATAAATTATTTATTTATTTAATGATGTTGTTTTTTTTAAAAAATATAAATATATACTATGGGGTAAGGATTATATTGTGCAATTCAGGTGTAAATCACTATTTTATATTTCTATTTAATTTTATTTTGCGTTTTAATAATAACATATTAAAAATATATTAGATTGATAATGTTTTTATATGAAAAAGCGGCATATAACACCGCTTTAATTTATTAATAATTTTTTGTGGTGAAATTAACCGGGTGTTTTAAACTAATTTACCAGTGGCCAATTCAATACCACCACACTGTCATTGTAATTATTATTGGCGTCATTTTCAGCACCAATAGTGACTGTTCCCGGTTTTCCATCAAGGGTATTATAGGCATAACGGAGTTTACAGGGTTTGCCATCCCCGATAATCTCGATACAAACTTTTCCTGTACCTGATGTATAAGCTTTGGTATCGGTTCCTTTGCCGGTGAATGTATCTACCAGAAGATCGTCAATATAGACTTTTACTGTTTGTTGATGGGTAGTTGTATTAGCATAAGCTATCAGACCAAATCGAATACTTTGAGGTAATTGGAAGCAATATTTACCGCCGTCACTAGTGCCGCATTCTCCGGCGCAATTGGAGGGTTTGGTAACCGGGAGACAAGGATCTTTAACTTGTGTCATTTTCCACAGGCCGGTATAAGGTTTGCGGAGGTTATTAGCAGAAGTATATACATGACATACTGTTTCAGGGACTCCAACCCAACCATTAGTATCGAGAAAGCCTCTGGTTCCCCAACGGTTATATAGCGTAATACTTTCATCTTCTTTGATTTTCCCATCAATAGATGGCATGTCAGAATAAATAATCCACTCTAATGTTTCTGGACGGATGTTTTTATTTGAGGTATGTATCGGGTATATTTCGCCTTCTGGAACCTGTTGATTTGATGCTGCATAATGGCCTAAGTAGCCGCCGTCACATTGATAAAGATTGTAGAGTAAAATAGTATCATTGTTAATAACTTCACTGCCGATGGGTTTGCCCGTTGCTGATTCAATTCGCCAGAATGTTCCGGCTTGAGTGGTGGTTATCACGGTATATTTTCCATCTGAAATACCACTCGTTCCATATACACTAAGATATCCACCATCCCAGTTTCTGAAACTATTTAATATTTTTACGGTATCACCATATTTAAGTATATTCGCCATAATTTCTCCAGAAAGTTTGTTATGTGTTTATGATCGTTGATATATCCCTTGAAATTATTCTGAGCTCACCCTATTACCGCCCCATAATTCTTTAAGTTGAGCCATTGTGATAAATAGGGGGCTTTACTTTTTGTGATTCTTAGTCGGGATAGCAGTAGCGATAAACGCTTGCCGATTGAGTATCAACCCTAATGATTATTCGGTAAAGACAGTGCCTTTGTTACTTACTTCTGACAATGAATAGGTTGTTGAAATTGTTGTTGCTTGATTATTCTGCTTTACCATTACCCGCTATCCCAAGTCTGATTACGTCAGGCACTTACTGTGATGATACATAGTGCTTTTTTTTGCTCTGCGTGTGATGTAAATTGCTTACTGTGTCGATGAAATTTAAGCCAACAGAAATTGGGACTCATAATGTCGAAGTTAATTGGAAATAATCAGGTAGTTGGAACTAATAATATAGTTATTATTGCAGTGGTTGTCGCATTAGTTCAGTTTATTAATGCGTTAGAGTACATGATGGTAACGCCGCTTTTTGTTTATATGTCGAAAGATTTTCACATGCCGGTTACGATGGCGGGGGTTATTGCCGGTGCTTATGTTTTCTCCTCGGTATTTTCTGGCCTGACATCCTTTTTCTTTATTGATCGTTTTAATAAAAGAAAGGTTCTCATTTTAAACACCCTGTTTCTCGGCCTGATTACGTTCCTGACGATTTTCTCCTCAGAACCATACCAACTTATTCTGTTACGTATCATTGCCGGTCTGTTTGGTGGGGTGACATTGGGAGTAGGAATTGGCATCTTACTGAATAACTCCCCGGAAAGTATGCGGGGAAGGGTATTGGGAATTGCGTTTTCATCTTTTTCATTTGTGAGTATTTTAGGTATACCGTTGTGTTTATATTTGGCCGAGAGTTTTAACTGGAAAGTCTCTTTTCTATTTATCGTTATTTTATGCATAGTAAGTTTGCCTCTGATCCTCTTCTTTATCCCAGGAACAGAGAAAGTAAAAAATAATCAGAACAAAATTGTGCTGACCAAAAAAATAACATTAGCTGGAATGGCAAGCGGCGTCAGTAACTTTAGTCCCTTCATGCTTATTCCGATACTTGCTCCGCTATTAACCAATGTATTTTATATCCCGGAAAATCAGGTCTCACTGGTATTCTTTTGCGGTGGTATCGCGTCTTGGTTGGGTACTTATTTAACCGGGAAACTTTGCGATAGATACCCTCCTCAGAGAATTACCATTGCCGCGGCGACGTTATTTATTGTTAATATTTTTCTGGGATTAACGGGAAAAATAAATGGATACGTTTTCTTCTCACTTTTTATGTTCGCGACTTATGTACAGGTGATGGCTGCAAATGTGCTCGCTTCCTATGCCTCGACCCCTGAAAATCGTGCGGGTTTTGGTGCTCTCCAGATGGCATTTTCCAATTTAGGAGCCGGCGTGGTGTTCTTCTTCTCCTCCATTTTCTTAGATGGTAAGGAGATTATTGCTGAGAACGTGCGGCCTATTTTCATACTGACTATGGTTAGCGCTCTGGTATTACCTATATACGTAATAAAATTAGCCCGGATGATGAAAAGAGGGACGAAAAATTTAGTGGATAATGTTTACCATAGCAATTAAGGGAAAATAACGATAGATATGTGAGCTAGCCTTAATGATAAAATATATATTTTGCGCTATATTTTAATTTAAGGCTAATCATTGATATAAGAGGATAGGCGTGATTAATAATAATTTAATGTTATTTTAAGTGTAATGTCACAGGGGGAAATTAATGTTGAAAGGATAATTTAGGTCAATGCTGGATTATAGTGTGCGAAAGGATGAAGTTATTATATACCCGTTATCTTTCAAGTTGCCTCTTTGTTGGCTGCACTCACCCCGATCACATAGTTATCTATGCTCCCGGGGATTCGCTCCTTTGCCGTCGCGATGCATCTTGAAATCCATAGGGTATAAATCCTATCAAAATTATTATTTAACTTACTAATTGATATAGGTGAATAAAATGGAACGAAAATTAAGTAACACTCAGAATAAACCAGCTATTAATATTATCGCAGGAGTAACAAATATTAAATCTATTTATAATAAAATGCCTTGTAAAGTTGTCGTTGAACATGGATATATTGTCAGGAAAAGATTCTCTGTGGATAAAATGTCTGAATGGCATGGCAATTTATGGGCTCCCTGGATAGGTGATAAATATGAACCTAATAAAGCCATTCATATCTATACTGAAAGGGGATTTAAATCTGAATTTGAATTTAATATTTGGATATTTCAGGATTATTGTAATCCACCGAATGAAAATGCGGTTAAGTATTCTATAAATAGGGAATTCACTTACGATAATGCATTAGAGATCTCTGGTAATAATCGAGGTGGAGGAAATAAGATACTGACGTTGAATTTTAATGATAATAATATTGATCTGGAAATGATATAGCATTATGAGATATTGAATATATCGGATAATGTGCTGTACCAATAGACATTTATTGAAATGAAAGCATTTCTCCGCGTGTTGTTCAGTATTTTTGATTACCTTGTCGATAGTTCGGTTGATTGACTATTAGGCAAGTTTTTATTTGAACTAATAATTAAATTATTGAAATGCTGATACGCGTAGAAATCGTTTATCTCTCTAATATCTATTTCATTAAATTATTTCGTTTACCGTTTATTGTAATAAAGAACAAATCTGCTTAATGAAGTGAGTTGTACTGTGTATAGGTTAATACGCTGGTTGATGGAGATATT
>NZ_JAJAFZ010000081.1:0-16112 GCF_025384895.1 Photorhabdus kayaii | reverse complement strand
AGATAACTTTTTAGACTTTTTGGCAATTTTCATACTAGTTAACCCGAATTCTGTTTAAACCGTCACTGAAAAATCGTCTTCTGAGTAGAAAACTTTCAGTGATGGTTTCTTCCATTTAAGGCAGTAAGCAATCAAACCGCCTAAAACGGGCAACATAAATCCTTTTATACCTCGGTGGCGCGAATACTCTATTACACGATCCGCAACAGTGGGAATACCCAGCAGACGTTCACCACCTGATTTCTTGGGAATAGTGACACCTTTCACCGGGGGCGGATAATAGCTGCCCGATGATAAGCGGTTCCACAGTTTATATAGATTCCCTTTTAGGTTTGATTTAAAATCCGCAATGGTTCGACCATCCACTCCCGTCATACCCTGATTGGCTTTGACCAATAACCCGGCACGGTGCACATCCCTTTTATCAATGACAAACGGTTTTGCCTTAACCTCAGCATCTCCTCCTGTCTGACAGTTGGATACTGGGCAAGGCCGCTTGACGTGACCCCTTCGTTCCACATTCATTACAAATATTTCCTCACTATTACGAGTCACTCCGCCC
Source organism: Photorhabdus kayaii (assembly GCF_025384895.1). Lineage (NCBI taxonomy): Bacteria > Pseudomonadati > Pseudomonadota > Gammaproteobacteria > Enterobacterales > Morganellaceae > Photorhabdus > Photorhabdus kayaii. The sequence goes on along the minus strand of NZ_JAJAFZ010000081.1, from coordinate 15,550 downwards.
CCGTATCACTCATCGGTACTTTCATACTTGTCAATTTAGTGACTTGCATTTCTCCCTTGACATCGTGATGACGGGTTCCCGCCGTTCCCAGAAAGAGTCCGATACAAAGTCACGCCCACTCTACGCCGGACATCACCTGCGCAGCATTCGGAATTCACTCACAGATTTATCCCGGAAGATAGAAACGCCTAGTTTTGATTTCAAATCTCTTCTTTACGACGCGTCCACATGGGTTCGGTTTTACTCGTCTCTTTGTATCCTACTTGCTGAACTATTGTTCGCACTTTGACCTCAACGCTCACGACTACCGCTCTTTACGGCAGCCGCTTGAGGGGGTTTGAAGCCCGCTTCCGACAGCAGACTTCGGTGGGCCTGCCACTCTCTCTATCCTGAATTTATCCCACTCAGCTTGCATACACTCTTTCATGTTTCGGCGCTTTTTCGTGATGAAAGTGACACTGGTTTTGGCTAAATCGTCAGCGAGCTCCTGACTGAGATACTCCTTGTCGGCGTAAAGATGACGGGGAATACGGATGTTATGACAAACCCGCAAACTGGTGGAATCAATCGAAGCAAAATTCCTATGGGTTTGCCTTTTAATTGAGTCAGATAACTGCATAGTGGCACCAAAACTTTGCTCCTGGAACAGGTTTCTCGTCAATTTCTTATCCAGAATTTGGGTTAGTTAAAGTCCTTCTGAACTAAGTGTCTAGAGGATATATACGAATAGATCTTAGCTAATATTTTGATTGTGAAAATTTTCTTCTTAAGAAAAGTTCGGTTTGAAGGAGAGGATACCTAAAACGATAAGGTGGGAACACTACGTCTGATTCAGGTTATACTATACGTAAGGATTACTTAGTAAATAGGAGCTATATGTGGGAAGATAGCAAAAGTAATCCCACCCTTATGCTCGATCTGAAATTTCTTTCTCCTTTACTATTTTCATTCCTGTTTTCGTATAGTATTGCTATCCATAAATTTTGCAGAACATATATTTGCTAATTAAATGATTTACATGGATGCTTCTTAACCTCTTGTAGGAGTATGTATGATAGGTATTTTTAATAACTGTTGAATGAATGCTTGCTGATCATTCTTTTGTAGCCATATGGCATATAATGGGCGTTCAATTAGTTCAGTATTTGGATAGGAGACCAGCTCTGGATATTCATTTTGCCAGTGTATTGGTAAGAAGGCGGCTCCTCTTACGCTATTGAGTAGTTGGCGGGCTATATGTGCTGAAGTGGTTGTGATGGTGGGTAACTGCTCACTTTTTAAAATCCGTTGTTCCTGATGATGGAAATCAGCTCCCCATTCTAGCTTGATGTAATTTTTAATTTGGTATTTCAGATTTTCTTCTGTTGTTAATAACTTCAAGCAAATATTTCCTAATAATAGGCTTTGGAACTCATCCATTTTGGGTGGTTCGGTAGTGATCAATAGATCTAACTCACGTGAATGAAGCTGTTTAACAAGGGATTGCCGTGTAGAAACCCGGGATTCCAATCTTAAGTCCTGATGTTTTTTATAGAAGCCTTGTAACCAGGAAGTTAAATATGCTTCCCATAGTGATGCAGTGGCACCAATTGTTAATTCAATATGTTGAGAAGCATGCATTATCTCTTTTTTAGCCAATTGCCAGGTGCTCATCAGTGATTCTGCATAGGGAATAAGGCGCTCTCCTGCTGCTGTAAGACGGATGTTATTGCGGTGGCGAGTGAAAAGATGAGTACCTAATTGATTTTCTAGTTGGCGTATGCGAAAGCTAACTGCTGATTGTGTCAGGTACAGTGATTCGGCTGCCCTCCCAAAGTGACGAGTTTTACTGACTTCCAAGAAGGTTTTCAGTAATTCAGTGTCCACATATATCTCCAATAATATTTATCGTTAAGATTTAAATTTTTTGTTTTACAGAACGCTAGGCCTATCTAATACTCCGCGCCATAATTGGCATGATAGTAACAATACTAGAATTAGGAGTGTGTCAGATGGCCGAAAGCTTCATCACGACTAATCGTTTTTTTGATAACAAAAATTATCCTCGCGGGTTCTCCCGCCATGGCGATTTCACCATTAAAGAGGCGCAATTGCTAGAGCGCCATGGTTATGCGTTCAATGAGTTAGATCTTGGTAAACGCGAGCCTCAAACAGAAGTAGAAGAGCTGTTTGTTGCTGTTTGCCGGGGTGAACGGCAGCCTGTGACAATAGAAGAAAAAGTATGGACCAAATATCTTGCAAAGATTAGTCGTCCAAAGCGTTTTCATACTCTTTCAGGCGGTAAGCCCCAGATCGATGCTTCTGATGACTATACCGACACCGATGATTAATATTATCACAAGTTATGAATATTAGGGGCTTTGCCCCTTTTTCATTGCTAACCTGATTGTTTTTGTAATTGTATTAATAATCTGTCCATACTGCGATAGCTTAAGGCTTCCATGATATGTGGTTTTTCTATCTCTTTTTTTTCTTCTAAGTCGGCAAGTGTCCGGGATGTTTTCAGAATTCGGTGCCATGCTCGGATTGAAAGCCCTAGTTTTATTAGAGTTTGTTCTAGAAATACAGCATCGTCAGGTTTGAGCTTACAAAATGTCTCTGTCTCTTTACTATTCAGATGAGCATTAATTTTTCCACACCGTTTTAGTTGTATTTCTCGTGCTGCTAGTACTCTTAATCTTACATCTTTGCTGCTTTCGCTTGGTCTAACAGGGCTACTCAATGTTCCAATGGGTAACAGGGGAACTTCAATTGAGAGATCAAAACGATCCAAGAAAGGACCAGAAAGTTTCGCTAGGTATCGAAGTATTTGCTGAGGACTACTTCGATTTTTAATGCCCTGATGATAGCCTGTAGGGCTAGGATTCATTGCTGCTATCAATTGAACTTGGGCAGGAAAACAAACTTTTGCTCTGGCTCGGGAGATAATTATTTCCCCTGATTCCAGCGGTTCTCTGAGAGCATCAAGGACTCTGCGTTCAAATTCAGGTAGTTCATCTAGAAATAGCACGCCGTTGTGAGCAAGTGAAATTTCACCAGGTTTTGGAAGTCCACCGCCGCCGACTAGAGCTGCCATTGAAGAACTGTGATGAGGCGCTCTAAATGGGCGTGTATGCCATTGTTCAGGTGGAAGGTAGGTATCCACCAAGCTATTGATAGCGGCAATCTCAAGGGCCTCTTTGTTTGTTAATGGTGGTAATAGACTACATAGCCGGCTTGCCAACATTGTTTTTCCTGTCCCTGGAGGGCCAAGTAGCAAAAGATTATGTCCGCCAGCGGCTGTGATTTCTAGGGCGCGTTTTGCTTGTTCCTGGCCAATAATATCCTGTAGATCCGGTTGTGATGGTTCTGTTAAGGATTCATGTTGGATTGGTGCTGTCAGCAGTTGTTGTTCTCCCTGAAGAAAGTGGCAGATATGCAAGAGATGTTCTGTCATTAACGTTTCATTCTGAGATAAAATTGCCAGCTCTATTGCGTTTTCTGTTGGTAGAATAAGTTGTCTTCCTGCTTCTCCTGCGCTGAGTGCGGCTGGAATTGCGCCGTTAACTTTCCGTAAACCCCCGGATAGAGCGAGTTCACCAAGAAATTCGTAATGACTTAGTTTATCGGTAGGTATTTGTTCTGAAGCGGCTAAAATAGCGATAGCGATTGGCAAATCATAACGGCCACCTTCTTTGGGAAGATCTGCGGGTGCAAGATTGACGGTGATTCTTTTAGGCGGATAGGTAAACCCGCTGTTGATCAACGCGCTTCTGACACGATCTCTTGCTTCTTTTACGGCTGTTTCAGGCAAACCAACTAGGGTTAATCCAGGTAAACCATTACTAATATGCGCTTCAACGGTAACAATAGGGGCGTGAATACCTATAGTCGCTCGGGTATAAATAACAGCGAGGGCCATCCTATTCTCCTTAGTAAGAAAGCGTATATGATGGACTGAAATTAGATAATAAATAGTTTTCTATTATTTTTTTGCGAAGCGGCTCTAATAAATATTTTTCGAAGCAACTATAAAAATTTTATTTTGGAATTTAAATCAAATAATTTTTATTTTATTGATTTAAATGGTTTAATTTTTATTATTTTAATGTTTAACTCATTGTATCTATTATCTTTATATTCTTGTTTTGAGGTTTTTTTATTATTTTGGTTATGTTTTTAGATTGATTTTTTATTGGTTGAATTTAATTTAAATTCAAACTTATATATATTTTTACAGTGGATGAATTTAGTATGTTATATCATCATGCTTTATTTTTAATGAGAAGCTTTTGTTACTCAAGTGATTAATAACAAGCTCTTTATTTTTGATTATAGTCGGATGATTTGTTTTTTATGTTATCTATTAATGTGTTGTTTTGTTTATATCTAATCAGTTAGTTTTTATCACTTAAATCGGTTTATTTACTGGATAAATAATCCATATAACAAGTATTTAATTGAAAATAAATAGTATTTTTTTATATCGAGTAATAAAACAAAATAAATGTTGTCAAGCTATGAAGAACGTGATAACTCTTAAATATAGATTAAACAAACCAGTTAAACGACCAAGATTATGAGCACATTTGTCCTAGTGATTAGCCTAATTATTGTCAGCGTGGTGGTGATTATTATCCCACCGTGCGGGGCTGCACTTGGACGAAGAACGGCTTAGAATAACAGCCAGATCTCTCGAAGACCCCCGCACCGAAAGGCGCGGGGGTTTTTTTTCGGCAAGCAAAATCCGGTAGAGACGGAAACATACAACAGAACAAAATTTTGTCTCACAGGGTAAACACAGGGGATATGAAAAATGAACGGGGCGCAGTGGGTTGTAAAGGTATTACGAACGCAAGGGGTTGATAAGGTTTTTGGCTACCCTGGTGGTACGATCATGCCGGTTTATGATGCCTTGTACGATGGTGGGGTGGAGCATTTGCTTTGTCGGCATGAACAGGGGGCAGCTATGGCTGCAATCGGTTATGCGAGAGCCAGTGGTAAGCCGGGAGTTTGTATCGCTACATCGGGACCGGGAGCAACAAACTTAATCACTGGATTAGCCGATGCATTGTTAGATTCTGTTCCTATTGTTGCTATCACTGGTCAAGTTGGTTCTGAATTGATTGGAACTGATGCCTTCCAAGAAGTCGATATTTTAGGCCTCTCCCTTGCTTGTACTAAACACAGTTTCTTAGTGGACTCACTGGAAGATTTACCTCAAATTATGGCGGAAGCCTTTTCTATTGCCACTAGTGGTCGACCTGGCCCAGTTTTGATTGATATTCCTAAAGATATTCAGTTGAAAGAGGGGAATTTGGTACCACATTTGGTACCCGTTGAGCAAAAGGAGCCCTGCTCGGAAAGTGAATTAGAACAAGCTCGGAAAATGATTGCGACTGCGGCAAAGCCAGTGTTGTATGTCGGTGGTGGAGTAGGGATGTCTCAAGCAGTTTCTATTCTGCGAGATTTTGTTGTGGAAACAGGTATGCCGGTTGCTTCTACGTTGAAAGGCTTGGGGGCTGCCGATTCAGAACATCCATGTTATCTGGGAATGCTTGGGATGCATGGTTCGAAAGCGGCCAATCTTGCCGTTCAGTCATGTGATTTGTTGATTGCTGTAGGTGCTCGTTTTGATGATCGTGTGACTGGCAAACTTAATACTTTTGCTCCGTGTGCAAAAATCATTCATCTGGATATCGATCCGGCAGAGTTGGGTAAATTACGTCAGGCTCATGTGTCGTTACTGGGGGATGTAAAGGTATTATTGCCCCGTTTGCAACAGCCATTGTCAATTATGCCCTGGCAACAGGAAGTTAAGTATCTGAAAGCTGAATATCCTTGGTGTTATGACCATCAAGGGGAGAGTATCTATGCGCCTTGGTTATTGAAGCAGGTTTCAGATCGTAAAACATTTAATACGGTTATTACTACCGATGTTGGACAGCATCAAATGTGGACTGCTCAGCATATGACTTTTGATGGGCCTGAAAATTTCATTACGTCTAGTGGATTGGGCTCAATGGGATTTGGTATCCCTGCTGCAATTGGCGCTCAGATTGCTCGACCGGAAGATATGGTGATTTGTGTATCTGGAGATGGCTCTTTCATGATGAATGTTCAAGAATTGGGGACAATTAAACGCAAGCAATTACCAGTAAAAATTTTATTGTTGGATAACCAGCGATTGGGAATGGTGCGGCAATGGCAGGAGCTGTTTTTTGATAAGCGATATAGTGAAACGACATTAACAGATAACCCCGATTTTGTCACATTAGCGAAAGCTTTTGGTATTCCTGGGCAACATATCACAGATAAATCACAGATTGATGAAGCGCTGAATGCATTATTCAGCAGTAAGGGCCCCTATTTATTACAGGTATCTATTGAGGAATTAGAGAACGTTTGGCCGTTAGTTCCTCCCGGTGCAAGCAATGAAACTATGTTGGAGAAATCATTATGATGCAGCATCAACTTGCAATCCATGCTCGTTTCCGTCCTGAAATATTAGAGCGTATCTTACGGGTAACGCGTCATCGTGGATTTCAGATATGTTCAATGAATATGGATCAAACAATGGATGGCGATAATGTTAATATCGAATTAATTGTTGCCAGCCAAAAACCGGTTAATTTGTTGTCTTCACAACTGACTAAATTAGTGGATGTCGCTGGTGTCAAGATCCTGCAACAAAAATCACAACTCATACGTGCATAACGTAGAAATAAAGGAATAAGAGAATGACGAAGCAATCCGATTACATTTGGTTCAATGGTGAGATGGTTCCTTGGGCAGATGCTAAAGTTCACGTGATGTCCCATGCTTTACATTACGGTACATCTGTTTTTGAGGGAATTCGCTGTTATGACTCTCATAAAGGGCCAGTGGTTTTCCGCCATCGTGAGCATATGCAGCGTTTACATGATTCTGCAAAGATTTATCGTATGCCGTTGAACCAGAGTGTCGATGAATTAATGGAGGCGTGTCGGGCAACTCTTCGTAAAAATAATTTAGTCAGTGCTTATATACGTCCATTGGTCTTTATCGGTGATGTTGGTATGGGGGTTAATCCACCTGCCGGCTATAAAACTGATGTCATTATTGCCGCCTTTCCGTGGGGAGCTTATTTGGGAGAAGGCGCATTAGATCAAGGAATTGATGCGATGGTTTCTTCATGGAATCGTGCGGCACCAAACACAATGCCAACTGCGGCTAAAGCCGGTGGTAACTACCTGTCTTCGCTTTTAGTGGGTAGTGAAGCTCGTCGTCGTGGGTATCAGGAAGGTATTGCACTGGATGTTTCTGGTTATATTTCTGAGGGAGCGGGTGAAAATCTATTTGAAGTAAAAGATGGCATATTATTTACCCCACCATTTACCTCCGCTGCATTACCAGGAATTACTCGTGATGCCATTATCAAACTGGCGAAAGATTTAGGGCTGGAAGTGCGTGAGCAGGTATTGTCTCGCGAATCACTGTACCTGGCTGATGAAGTTTTTATGTCTGGCACAGCGGCTGAAATCACACCCGTTCGCAGTGTTGATGATATTCAGGTTGGTATCGGTAGATGTGGACCTATTACCAAAAAAATTCAACAAGCTTTCTTTGGCTTGTTTGATGGCACAACAGATGATAAATGGGGCTGGCTAGATCCAGTCAATCCTTAATAGAACTATAAATAATTTAACGGGCGGTTCGTTCCCCGCCTGTTTTGATAACACGGGAGTGAAGATAATGCCTAAGTACCGTTCTGCCACTACGACTCATGGCCGCAATATGGCAGGAGCTCGCGCTTTATGGCGCGCGACAGGGATGACCGATGCAGATTTCGGTAAACCGATTATTGCAGTAGTTAACTCATTTACTCAGTTTGTTCCAGGGCATGTTCATTTGCGGGACTTAGGTAAACTGGTTGCGGAACAGATTGAAGCATCAGGCGGTGTTGCAAAAGAGTTCAATACTATAGCGGTGGATGACGGTATCGCAATGGGGCATGGTGGTATGCTCTATTCTCTGCCGTCACGTGAATTGATCGCTGATTCTGTTGAATATATGGTGAATGCACATTGTGCGGACGCTATGGTGTGTATTTCCAATTGTGACAAAATTACACCAGGAATGCTGATGGCAGCACTACGTCTGAACATTCCGGTGATTTTTGTTTCCGGTGGTCCTATGGAGGCAGGTAAAACTAAATTGTCAGATCAGATTATTAAATTGGATCTGATCGATGCAATGATCCAAGGCGCGAACCCGAAAGTCAGTGATGAGGATAGCAATCAGATTGAGCGCTCAGCTTGCCCAACCTGCGGTTCATGCTCAGGCATGTTTACTGCTAACTCTATGAATTGTCTGACAGAAGCACTGGGTTTGTCTCAACCGGGGAATGGCTCATTGCTGGCTACTCATGCAGATCGTAAAGTGCTGTTTCTGAATGCAGGCAAGCGCATTGTTGAATTGACTAAGCGTTATTATGAACAAAATGATGACAGTGCTCTGCCGCGTAGTATTGCAACGAAAGCCGCATTTGAAAATGCGATGATGTTGGATATTGCAATGGGTGGTTCAACAAATACTGTGCTTCACTTACTGGCTGCGGCGCAGGAAGGGGAGGTTGATTTCACTATGGCGGATATTGATCGTTTGTCTCGTCAGATCCCTCATCTATGTAAAGTTGCACCAAGTACACAAAAATACCATATGGAAGATGTTCATCGTGCTGGTGGTGTGATCGGTATTTTAGGTGAGCTGGATAGAGCGGGTTTGCTGAATCGTCAGGTTAAAAATGTTTTAGGTCTGGATTTGTTACAAACGCTTAATCAGTACGATGTGATGCAGATGGTAGATGAGTCAGTGAAGGAGATGTATTCGGCAGGTCCTGCGGGTATCCGTACTACTCAGGCATTTTCACAAGATTGTCGCTGGCCTTCGTTGGATACTGACCGTGTAGAAGGGTGTATTCGCGACATTGAACATGCCTATAGTCGGGATGGTGGTCTTGCTGTTCTATTTGGTAATTTGGCTATAGATGGTTGTATTGTAAAAACTGCCGGGGTTGATGAGGGCAGTTTGACGTTCCGTGGGCCAGCCAAAGTTTACGAAAGTCAGGAAGATGCGGTTGATGCGATCTTGGGTGGAAAAGTCGTTGCTGGTGATGTAGTGGTCATTCGTTATGAAGGGCCAAAAGGTGGGCCTGGCATGCAGGAAATGTTGTATCCGACGACTTATCTAAAATCTATGGGGTTAGGTAAAAGTTGTGCATTGATTACCGATGGGCGTTTTTCTGGTGGTACCTCGGGTTTGTCGATCGGTCATGTTTCTCCGGAAGCGGCTAATGGGGGGCTAATCGGTTTGGTTCAAGATGGCGATATCATTGATATTGATATTCCACGGCGGAAAATTCGACTTGATATAGATGAAAGGGTACTTGCTACCCGTAAAGAAGTGGAATTTGCCCGCGGAGACAAAGCGTGGACACCGAAAGCTCGTGAACGTCAGGTATCGTTTGCCCTGAGAGCTTATGCTTCATTGGCGACCAGTGCGGATAAAGGGGCTGTCCGTGATAAATCTAAGTTAGGGGGATAATCGCATGGCTGCATTTCTTCCCTTAACTTCCGCACCAAATGGTGCAGAGTATTTGAAAGCGGCATTAAGTACGCCGGTTTATGAAGTTGCTCAGGTGACGCCCTTGCAGGAAATGGAGAAAATTTCTGCCCGCTTAGGAAATACTATTTTGGTAAAGCGGGAAGATCGGCAACCTGTTCACAGTTTCAAGCTCCGTGGTGCGTATGCCATGATTGCAGGTTTGACTGAGGAACAAAAAAACCGGGGAGTGATTACTGCGTCAGCCGGTAACCATGCTCAGGGGGTTGCACTTTCTGCCAATCGTTTGGGAATAAAATCTCTGATTGTTATGCCGGTTACTACCGCGGATATTAAAGTCGATGCAGTCCGTAGTTTCGGTGGCAAGGCTCTGTTGTATGGTGCTAATTTTGATGAGGCTAAAGCTAAAGCAATAGAAATGGCACAACAGGAGGGCTATACCTTTATTCCTCCGTTTGATCATCCCGCTGTAATCGCAGGTCAGGCAACACTGGCGATGGAACTTTTGCAACAGGATGTGCGCTTGGATCGCATCTTTGTACCTGTTGGTGGTGGTGGCTTGATTGCTGGAGTGGCAGTGTTGATTAAGCAACTGATGCCAGAAATTAAAATCATTGGGGTGGAAGCGGAAGATTCAGCTTGCCTGAAAGCGGCAATGGAAGCTGGACATCCGGTAGATTTACCACGAGTTGGCTTATTTGCTGAGGGTGTTGCTGTTAAGCGTATCGGTGATGAAACATTTCGTTTGTGTCAGCAATATGTGGATGATGTTATCACGGTAGACAGTGATGCTATTTGTGCGGCGGTAAAAGATCTGTTTGAAGATGTACGTGCGATTGCTGAGCCATCCGGTGCATTGGCGCTAGCTGGATTGAAAAAGTATGTTCAGCAGCATCAGCTTAAAGGTGAACGACTGGCACATATTCTTTCTGGCGCTAACGTAAGCTTCCACGGGTTACGCTATGTCTCTGAGCGTTGTGAATTGGGCGAGCAGCGGGAAGCATTGCTGGCAGTGACTATTCCTGAACAGAAAGGGGGTTTCCTGAGTTTTTGCCAGAAATTGGGCGATCGGGTGGTAACAGAGTTTAATTATCGTTATACGGATGCAGATCCTGATCAGGCTTGTCTTTTCGTTGGTGTTCGCCTGAGTCGTGGTGAGGTGGAACGGCGGGAAATTATCGAGGAATTACGTACCGCAGGATATCAGGTTGCTGATCTTTCAGATGATGAAATGGCGAAATTACATGTTCGTTATATGATCGGCGGTCGTCCATCTAAGCCATTGAAAGAGCGCTTGTTTAGTTTTGAATTTCCTGAATCGCCAGGGGCTTTGCTCAAGTTCTTACAAACTTTGGGAACTCACTGGAATATTACGTTATTCCATTATCGCAATTATGGTACAGATTATGGCCGGGTATTAGCTGCATTTGAATTGTCAGGAGCGGAAGTGCGTTTTGAGCGTCATCTTGATGCATTAGGCTATGCGTATCACGATGAGACGGATACCCCCGCGTTTAAATTCTTTTTAATGTGCCAGGCGTCTGAAGCAGCCGGAGGTTGATCGGTGTCTTGGTAATGAAAAAACATGTTCTATAAAACGACAAAATAGCGCCTGGATAAGGTGCTATTTTGACAAGATTTAATATTCGCCTAGGTTCCATTGGAAAGAGCTCTATAATAAATTCTTTGATTATTGTGCTATTTCTTTTCTCCAACAGTGGGTTTTGCCAACCAGATAAAGATCAGCAAGATCAGAAAAATAAAGCCAAATAGCCAATAAATCTCGTTAGCAGCAATAATCAATCCCTGATTAGTGATTTCACGTGCCAGAGAGTGACTGACTTGGGCGTGTGACATCCCTAGTTGTTCCATTTTTTCATAGGCTTGTTGAGCAATAGGATTATGGGGAGTTATCGATTCAGTTAACTGAACGTGGTGGACAGCTTCGCGACGGGACCACATCGTGGTGGTAATTGAAGTACCCACGGATGTTGCCAGCGTGCGTAAAAAGTTAAATAAACTGCCCGCAGAGGCGATTTTAGCGGGTTCAACATCAGATAATATAATGGCTGTTAGTGGCATAATTAAACAGGCGATAGCAAAGCCCTGAATAAATTGTGGCCAGGCAGCAGTGGAAAAATCCATTGATAGCTCAAAGGTATTGGTTCTCCAAAAGAAACAGAGTGCAAAAATGATAAAGCTAAACATAACTAAATAACGCATATCAATTTTTGAACTAAAACGACCAATGAGTGGAACGAGCATTATCGGCACTATTCCTAATGGAGCCATGACCAATCCTGCCCAAGTGGCTGTATAACCAAATACCATTTGCAATAGTTGAGGCTGCAAAACCAGAGTGCCTATATGGAGTAGGAAAGCCAAACTGATACATAAAGTACCGATAGTAAAATTACGTGATTTAAATAGTGATAAATCAATGATCGGATCATCATCGGTGAATTCCCAGATGATCAGGAAAGTTATGGCAATAACTGCGATAATGGCTAATGCAATAATTTCTGTTGAGTTGAACCAGTCAAGCTCTTTTCCTCTATCAAGCAATAGCTGAAAACAACCAACACCGATGACCAATAAAATTAGTCCTACGATATCAATTGACCTAGCCGTTGTTTCAGTTTCCCGGTCTTTTAACAGCATCCAGGTGATAGCAATGGCAGCAAAGCCAACTGGAACATTGATGAGAAAGATCCATCCCCAATGGTAATTGTCGCTGATCCAACCGCCGAGTATCGGACCACAAACCGGAGCGATAACGATAGTCATTGACCACAGTGCCAATGCCATATTGCGTTTTAGCGGAGGATAGTTGTTGAGTAGCAAACTTTGCGAAAGGGGCATAATTGGCCCGGCTGAGATACCTTGTAGAACGCGGGAAATGATCAACATTTCCAAGCTATTAGCAATACCACATAACCAGGAAGTGATCACAAACAAGATCATTGAAATTAAGAAAACCCGGACTTCCCCGAACCGTTTTGCTAACCAGCCAGTTAATGGAATAGAGATCGCGTTAGCAACAGCAAATGAAGTAATTACCCAAGTACCTTGTGATACTGATGAACCCAGATCTCCAGCAATTGTTGATATTGCAACGTTAGCAATAGTCAGATCCAATATTTGTAAAAAAGCGGCTAATGCTAAAGCCAGGGTTAGCCAGCCAAGTTTGGCTCCTGATAATGGCTCTTTGAGCATGTTAACCTCACTTATTTTGACTGGTATTAACTTGAATGATTTCGTTAATTAGCTGATCAATTTCTCCGGTGTTGTAAGTTAAGATGTTGGTTTCATAAACAATGCGATTACGAGGCGTGTCGGCAAGCACCAGACCATCCCGATTTCGGGTATCAACCGTGGCGTGCATGGATAAACCGATGCGTAAAGGATGATCGATAAGTTGTTGTGCTTCTAGTTCAACACGGACAGGTAAACGTTGAACCACTTTGATCCAGTTACCGGTGGCATTTTGTGCTGGTAATAAAGAAAATGCACTGCCAGTTCCCATATCAAGACCAACGATCTGACCTCTATAAATGACATCATTGCCATAGAAATCGCTAATCAGTGTTACGGATTGACCAATACGGACATTGGCGAGTTGAACTTCTTTAAAGTTAGCTTCGACCCAAAGTTGGTCAGCGGGTACGATAACCATCAATGGAGCGCCACTTTTTATTTGTGAGCCTACTTGAACACTGCGGCGTGAAACGTATCCTGTTACCGGCGCTACAATCTGGGTGCGCTGTAAGGTTAACCATGCATCGCAGAGTTGAGAAGCGGCCAGTTTAATGGCAGGTTGTTGATTTAATGGGGTGTCTATAACTAGTGCTTTGTTAGCATAATATTGTTGTCGGGCAATATTTAGCTCAGATTTTGCCACTTGCACGCTATTGCGGGAATGAATCAGATTTTCTTTGGCGATAGCACCTGTGAGTCCCAGATGTTCACGTCGTTTTAAATCATCCTGAGCCTGTTGTAATGCCGTTTGTTTGAGCGCAATATTAGCCAATAGTTTTTCATTATCAATAATGGTTTGGTGAGTTTGTCTGACATTATTAGCCAATATATTTTTCGCTCGCTCAAAAGCATGTTCCGCATCAATAGAGTCTAAACGTAGCAAAATATCGCCTTGCTGAACGAAGTCGGTATTATCAGCATAAATAGCGGTTACGCTGCCGGTGATCTGGGCCATTACTTGTACCTGATTACCAACAACATAAGCATCATCAGTTGCTTGATAATGACGTAATGAAATAAGCCAATAGGTGAAGTAACCTAACCCGGCAAAAACAAATAAGAGAGTTGCGAGGATCAGTGCTAACTTACGTTTTGACTTTTTCTCATTAAGCGGAGGGGGTTGTATTTCTCCGGTCATGTGTTCTCTCCCATCACAGTGATTAAAAATAAATTTGTCTTAATTAATGTGCTTATATTTGATTAAACACCTTGGAGTCGACTACAAGGTCAAGCCCTTCTCATCTGATAAAATGAAAATTGCTAATATTTAGCACTTAACGCCAAGAGCATGATTTAATATTAAAATTGTTTATTATCGTTATTAACATTTATCAGAGAGGCTGGATTGTCTATCTGGCAATGATTAACAGTATTTTGTGTCAGTACCCAGAACATTTATCTGGGTACAAATAATCACAGAATAGGGATACGAAGCCATTGATGTTAATTATTTAACTGACTCAGGAAGTCATTCCTCCATCAATAACGAATGTTTGCCCGGTGATGTAGCGTCCTCCGGGGCTGAGCAGGAAATTGATTGCCAGAGCAATATCTTCCACTGAACCTAAACGGCCCAATGGAATGGTAGATAATAGTTTTTTCCTGTGTGATGCAGGGATATGATCCAACATTTCAGTATCAATCAAGCCTGGCGCAACGGTATTGACTCGAACATTAAATCGGCCAACTTCAACCGCTAACGAGCGGGTAATACCGATCATAGCGGCTTTGGTTGCAGCGTAGTTAACTTGCCCTGAGTTGGCTTTAAACGCAGTGACTGAGCTCATGTGGATAATGCAGCCTTCTCCCGCAGTAATCATTTCAGGGAGAAAAGCGTGATTGACTAAATAAACAGAAGAAAGATTGGTAGAAATTACATTGTGCCACTCTTCTTCTTTCATATTTATCAGTAATGCATCTTGTGTAATTCCGGCGTTATTGATGATGGCATAGGGAGAGCCATATCGTGAGACAAGCTCTGTTGACAATGTTTTGACTTCTTCGGCGTTTGAGACATCACATTGATAGCCCTCACAGCGATAACCTTGCTGTTCAATTTCCTGACATAATGTTTGAGCTTCATTTGTGCTTGATTTATAGGTAAAAACCACGTGATAGTTCTGAGCAGCCAGCATTTTTACTATGCCTTTGCCGATACCACGTGATCCTCCTGAAATAAAAACCCAAGGGGTGCTGATACTCATTAAGTTATTCCTCTAAATTTTTGCCATCCGTTTGCCAATACCGCATTCATCAAATCTTAGTTGGCAATCTGCTTTCTTTTTGTTGTTCCCA
The DNA here is from genome assembly GCF_025384895.1 of Photorhabdus kayaii. Taxonomy (NCBI): domain Bacteria; kingdom Pseudomonadati; phylum Pseudomonadota; class Gammaproteobacteria; order Enterobacterales; family Morganellaceae; genus Photorhabdus; species Photorhabdus kayaii. The sequence continues at coordinate 415 of NZ_JAJAFZ010000081.1, read as the reverse complement.
TCAGACTCATCTCAACAACTAAAGAGATTTCGCCATTCAGCCAGATTGGGATTTCCAACGTACCGTATAACGAACCATCAACGTCGAATGTATCTTTTGGTAGGATCGTATATTCGATATTTGGCATTTCATCTGGGATTTGGCGATTAAGCAGCGCTGGAGAGAAACTCACAGTGTGCATAACATGCAAAACAATGAGATCTTTGAGGCATGTTTCATCATGTTCTTGTTTGCCAAAATAGGTTTTAAATTCTGTTGCTAGTGCAGTTTTGGCACTTTGCTGCATAAAAAGATAAAACATCAGAGCATCAAGAAAGATCCAGAATTCATTGATTTCCGGAAAGGTATGTTTAAATTCGATGGATTTTTTTATTGTCTCTTGTATGGGAACTTGGCAACGTGGTTTTTCGGGAAA
>NZ_JAJAFZ010000080.1:0-16739 GCF_025384895.1 Photorhabdus kayaii | reverse complement strand
GTTTTGCTAGGATATATTCTTGTTATTGGGTTAACGCTGTTATTTTTTTCACCTTATTTAATCAATTTAAAATCTATTTTTTCTGATGTTTTCTCTTCTAATGTCAGTATGGTATCGGATTTTTTACCCACTTTTAAAAAGCTTTAATCACTGCTTTTTACTTTTGATGATTAAAGTTTTTACTTGTTTTTTCCGAGGTTCGCTTGGCCTCTTTTCCAGTTTTTAAAACCATACTGACAGACAAAAAGCGGCTTTTCTTAACACCTGTATTTATCATTGATGAAAACTCAGCGGTGATAGTCAAGGCGTTAAAAATCAGCAATATGAAGGATGGTTTATATATCCGTTATCTTTCAAGTTGCCTCTTTATTGGCTGCGCTCGTTCACCCCGGTCACATCGTTCTCTATGCTCCCGGGGATTCGCTCCCTTGCCGTCGCGATGCATCTTGAAATCCATAGGGTATAGATTAAAACCATCCTTTAAACTGGAAAGAATAATGCCTGTACAGGAGAAATAGGCGTTACGGTATTTAACCTCTGGCTGTTCCTGCTTTTTTACGGCATCTATCTACATCTTTCAGCAATTGATTGACATGATCATCACCAAACAGGGTTTCCAATGTGGTATTCAGTTTTCGCCGCCAGTTAGGGTATTCCATTACCGTACCTGGAATATTGACAGGTTTATCCATATCCAGCCAATCTTCGGGTTGCAGTCCCAGTAGTGAGCTGGCACTGTGGGCAATATAGCGATGTAACCCTTGGTTTATCATCGGTGACATTCCAACCTCTTTTGCCGTGTCACCGATATGTTCCGGGATACAGCCGTAGCGATGTAAACCTTCTAATAACCCTTGTTTGCTAGCTTGACGTTCGGTATATAACCCTTGAAGCAGGTTTTTATCAGGATATAACTTGAGTGATTCCCCAAGGGTCAAATCGGCGCTTTGCCAGAATCCACGTAAAGTAGGCAAATCATGAGTGGTGATGGTCGCCATTGCTTGTATCGGGTAATCCTCAGGTGCGCGGTATTCCCCATTGCCGTGACGCTCAAAGTAGAGCACTTTATAAGAATAGACACCGCTATCGCGCAGCTTGCCCACAATCTCTTCCGGTACAATTCCCAAGTCTTCACCAATGACCAGACAGCGATGGCGCTGACTTTCTAATGCCAGAATCGCCATCAGATCATCAACTGGGTAGTGTACATATGCTCCTTTGTCGGCTGTTTCACCGTAGGGAATCCACCAAAGTCTGAGCATCGACATAACATGGTCAATGCGTAAGGCGCCGCAGTGGATCATATTTGTACGCAGCAGATTAATGAACGGTTGGTAAGCTTGGGTTTGCAAAACATGAGGATTCATTGGTGGTAAGCCCCAGTTTTGACCCAGTGGCCCTAGGGCATCCGGTGGTGCTCCCACTGATGCTTTGGTGCAGTAAACAACTCGGTTGCACCAGGTTTCCGAGCCGCCTTCCGCTACGCCGACGGCCAAATCACGGTAAATTCCAATGGACATGCCACTTGTTTGGCTTTGGGTAAAGCAGTCTGCAAGCTGAGTATCGGCCAACCATTGTAGCCAGAGGAAAAATTCCACTTCCTGCGGGTGAGATTGGCAAAATGTTTGTACCGCTTCACCGTGCGGATCGCGGTACTTTTCCGGCCACACCGGCCAACCCCAATAGGTACTATTTTCAGCATATAACTGGCAGTGCAGAGCGTCATAGACGGCTTGATAGTAGAGACATTCACCACCTTGGATGACAAATTGGCGGAAAGCGGTTTTTGACGAATCATGTTCTGGACGAGTGCTGAATTGTTGATGTGCCAGACGCAGTGCTGCTATTTTCAACGCCATAACTGTGGTGTAATCTACCCATTCCGCGTTACGGGCATCCTGTAACATGCGTTGAGTCGTCGCTGTTTGCCACCATCTCTGTGCTTCTTCATTGTGTTTGAAATCTTCAACCTGATTAACATCAATGTAAATCACATTAAGCCAGTTGCGTGAAGAGGGGCTATAGGGGCTGGCGCTTTCTGGCATGGTCGGATACAGCGCATGCAATGGATTTAGTCCGATGAAGGCACCACCGCGTGTTGCTATCTCTTTTAGCATGTGTTTCAGGTCACCAAAATCGCCAATTCCCCAGTTGTTTTCTGAACGCAGAGTATAGAGTTGCACACAGGCCCCCCAAAGTTTTTCCCTCCTTTGCAGGGCATCTGGTTCATAGCAGCGTTTGGGTGCCACGATAATCTGCATAGACCAGCATTGGCTTCCTTGTGTCAGAGTGAGGCGGTGGTACCCCAGAGCAAGCGGATCAGGTAGCACCAGTTTATGGCAGCAATGCCCCTGAAATTCCTCTCCTTGTTCTGTCCGTATCTGCCATTGGTAATGCTCTTCGTCTTTCAAGGTGATAGTGAAGTGTTCACCTTGAGTAAAAACTTTTACTGTCGGCAAGGGTGAAACCGGCACGTCGGCCGGTTTGTTTACGTTTATCGCATCTAACAAGCGATGTCGGGTTTCCGTTGGAATCGCTTGTGGCTTGCCATAAGCATTAATGTAGCTGGCGACAATGCCAGCCTCGGTAGCTAAATGATCGAGGCTCTTCTCCCCCATGATTTTTCCTTATCGGTTTGCTTGCCAGATGCGTTGTTGATAATCACGGATTGTTCGGTCAGAGCTGAACATACCCATCCGGGCAGTGTTCAGAATGGCGCTACGCGTCCAATGTTGAGTATCGCGGTACAAAGTATCGATCCGTTGATGCGCATCACAATAGGAGGCGAAATCAGCTAGCACCAGATAAGGGTCTCCACCTTCAATCAGACTATGTAGCAGCATATCGAATGCTCGTTTGTCGCTATAGCTGAACTCGCCGCTAGCCAGTGCTTTGAGTATGTTGTCCAGGTGTTGATCTTCTTTGAGTAATTTCAGTGGGTCATAGCCAGCAGCTTTTAAGGCTTTCACTTCTTCTACGGTATGCCCGAAAATGAAGATGTGGTCATCTCCTACCTGTTCGGCAATTTCAACGTTCGCCCCATCTAATGTTCCGATGGTCAGTGCGCCATTCAGCGCCAGTTTCATGTTGCCGGTGCCGGAAGCTTCTTTGCCGGCTGTGGAGATTTGTTCTGAAACATCAGCAGCCGGTATCATTAGCTCCGCGACAGAAACTTTGTAATCGGGGATAAAAGCGATCTTAATGCGATCACGGACGATTGGATCGTTATTAATTTTCTCCGCTGCCTGATTGATGGCAGAGATAATGTTTTTTGCCAAATAGTAGCCGGGCGCGGCTTTTGCGCCAAACAGGAATACACGTGGCACGATATCCAGTTCCGGGTTTTCCTGAATTTGTTTATAGAGCGATAGGATATGCAACAGGTTCAGATGCTGACGTTTATATTCATGCAAGCGTTTAATTTGCACATCAAAAATGGCGTTTGGATCTAGCTTAAGCCCCATCACTTTATTGACATAATTGGATAGCAGGCTCTTATTGCCTTGTTTGATAGCTCGGTATTCTTCGCGGAAAGCGGCGTCATCTGCATAGGGTTCAAGTGTTTTAAGGGCATCAAGATCGTTAATCCATTCGCGATTAAGTGTACGGTCAAGTAATCCTGACAGTGCCGGGTTACATTGTTTGATCCAGCGACGTGGGGTAACGCCATTTGTCACGTTGAGAAACTTATTCGGCCATAGTTGATGGTATTCAGGGAAAAGATCCTTAACGATGAGCTGTGAGTGCAGCGCTGCTACCCCGTTTACGGCAAAGCCCGCGACGACACAAAGATTCGCCATGCGTATCTGATGGTTATAATGTACAGCTAATTTTTCCCATACGGCTTGCTCGCCGGGCCAGGTTTTGTCCACCAACTTTTTAAACCGGGAGTTAATTTCTTGAATGATGCTGTAATGGCGTGGCAGCAGGTGGCTGACGAGATCCTCGTCCCAGCATTCCAAACCTTCTGGCATCAGGGTGTGGTTGGTATAGGCGAAAGTATGGCTGGTTATCTCCCATGCGGTTTCCCAACTCATCTGGTGTTTATCCAGCAGAATACGCATCATTTCAGGGATGGCAATCGTTGGGTGGGTATCGTTAAGCTGGATAACTTCATACTTAGGCAGATCTTCTATTTTGTGGCCTGCCAGATGATGGCGACGTAAGATATCTGCGACGGAGCAAGCACACTGGAAATATTGTTGCATCAGACGCAGGCGTTTGCCTTCTTGATGATTATCATTCGGATAGAGAACTTTCGTGAGCTTAGCGGCTTCAACACCTTGCTGTTCCGCTGCCAGAAACTGCCCGGCGTTGAATTTGTCGAGATCAAATGGCGTAGCATGGGTTGCTTGCCACAGGCGTAATGGTTGAGTAACACCATTGTGATAACCAATGACCGGTAGATCCCAAGCTTCTCCAACCAAGGTAAATTCAGGTGCCCAGATTTCGCGTCCATCATCTGTTATGACGACTTCGCCACCAAAATTCACCTCAACATCTAACTGAGTGTTGTGGCGGAACCAGGGATAAGATTCTCGTCCCCAATTGTCTGGTTCTTCAATTTGTTGTCCTTGTTCAAAGGATTGGCGGAACAGGCCGTATTGATAATTCAGGCCATAGCCAATTGCCGGCTGACCGACGGTTGCCATAGAGTCAAGAAAACAGGCGGCAAGCCGTCCCAATCCACCGTTACCTAAAGCGGGGTCAGTTTCTTGTTCCAGAAGATCACTCAGAATGATATTTTCTTCTGCCAGGTAAGCCTGAATGTCTTCATACCAACCAAGGTTAAGCAGATTGTTTGCGGTTAAACGGCCAATCAGAAACTCCATAGAGATGTAGTTCACATGGCGTTGTTGGTTGGAATGATTGATGACAGGGCATGTGGGCAACAGCTCTGACAGGGCCGCACTAACGGCTTGCCACCACTGATGCTGGGTCATTTCCTGTGCTGAACCGAGGCCAAAGCGCTGCCATTGACGTGTCAGCGCAGCCTGAAACTGGGCTTTATCTAATCTGGACTGTTGCATGGAGTCTTCATCCTGTAGCTGAAAAGGAAAATTTAAGCACTATGCTGAATGCTCTCAGGATCTAAAGCATCATCCTAGAGAGGTATTAGTCAGGGAGGAGTAGAAGGGCGTAGCCAGTAACCCTCTTTCGCATCGTTTTGGCATCTAATTGCGTTCATTTTCTTCCAGCGGATCGATAAGGTAATTTGCTAATTGCTTCCACAACTTGTATGTAAAAATGGAATTTGCTGTTCAAGAATGTGATAGGGTGCGCAACTTAATACCATGGGGGGCGTAAACATATTTGCAAAAGCAATCTATTTCACTAAATTTGGTTGGGCCGATTAATGGCGTCATTACGAACCATGAAATAAATCATCTATACCCAATGGATTTCAAGATGGATCGCGACGGCAAGGGAGCGAATCCCCGGGAGCATAGCGAACTATGTGACCAGGGTGAGTGAGTGCAGCCAACAAAGAGGAAACTTGAAAGATGACGGGTATAACTAATATCACTCATGGTTCCGGCGCAGGTTTTACTTATCGCTTCTTTGGGCACGGAAATTAATGCTTATCCCATCAAAACTGAGTCGTCCCGTTCGTTTGAATAATACAATCTTGCGTAAGCGTCTGTTAATCAGACTGAATGAGTCGTCTAATTATCGTCTTGTGCTAATAACTAGCCCCGCTGGTTATGGCAAAACCACATTGGTCTCTCAGTGGGCTGCCGAGCAGGATAATCTGGGATGGTATTCTTTGGATGAGAGCGATAATCAGCCGGAACGTTTTGCCAGCTATCTTATCGCGGCGTTGCAGCAGGCTACGCAGGGACACTGTGTTAAAAGTGAAGTGTTGGCCCAAAAACATCAATATGCCAATTTACCCGCGCTTTTCGCTCAATTATTTATTGAACTTAGTGAGTGGCGGCGGCCCATTTTCCTGGTGATTGATGATTACCATCTGATTGTGAATAACATTATTCATGAGGCTATGCGGTTTTTCCTGCGTCACCAGCCTGAGAATCTGACGTTAACCATCTTATCGCGTAATTTGCCTTCTCTTGGGGTGGCTAATCTGCGTGTGCGTGAGCAATTGCTGGAAATTGACAGTCAGCAACTGGCTTTTGATTATCAAGAAACGCAGCAATTTTTTGATAAGCGGTTAACCACATCCCTTGATGCCGACGATTGTAAGCGCTTATGCAATGAAGTCGCGGGTTGGGCAACGGCGCTTCAGCTTATCGCGCTTTCAGCGCGGCAGTCGTGTGATGCCGCTGAACTGTCGGCTAAACGCTTGTCGGGCATTAACGCCGGCCATCTTTCCGATTATTTGGTGGATGAAGTACTCAATCAGGTGGATAGTTCAACGCGTGAATTTTTATTGCGCAGTTCTATCTTACGTTCCATGAATGACGGTTTGATTGTTCGTCTAACCGGTGAAGAGAATGGTCAGCAGCGTCTTGAAGAAACTGAACGTCAGGGGCTGTTTATCCAGCGTATGGATGACTCTGGCGAATGGTTTCGCTTTCATCCGCTTTTTGCTTCATTTCTACGTCAACGCTGTCAATGGGAAATGGCGTTGCAATTGCCGGAGTTACATCGGGCGGCCGCAGAAGGTTGGTTGGCGCAGGGGTATCCGGGCGAGGCGATTCATCATGCCTTGGCGGCGGGTGATACTGCCATGCTACGCGATATTTTGTTGCAGCATGCTTGGTCGCTGTTTAACCACAGTGAGTTATCTCTGTTGGAAGAGTGTATGAATGCGCTGCCTTATGAGCAGCTATTGGAAAATCCGCGTCTGGTGCTGCTTCAGGCTTGGCTGGCCCAAAGCCAACATCGTTATTCAGAAGTCAATACACTGTTAAACCAAGCGGAACAGGCACTGCAACAGAAACAAATTGCTATAGAGCCGGATCTCTTGGCTGAATTCGATGCGCTACGAGCTCAGGTGGCTATGAACAGCGGCAAGCCGGAGATGGCCGATAAGTTGGCGAAACAGGCTTTGGCGGCACTGCTTCCTCAGAATGAATACAGTCGTATTGTTGCAACTTCCGTGGAAGGTGAAGTATTACATTGTAGAGGTGAGTTGGCTGATGCATTAGCGCGGATGCAACAAACCGAGCAGCTTGCGCGTCGTTTCCATGTTCATCACTATGCGTTGTGGGCGCTGTTGCAGCAAAGTGAGATTTTATTAGCTCAGGGATATTTGCAGACGGCTTATGAAACGCAGAACAAGGCATTTGAATTGATCCGTGAACAGCATTTGGAGCAGTTGCCAATGCATGAATTTTTGTTGCGTATCCGTTCACAGCTTTTGTGGTGTTGGTCTCGTCTTGATGAAGCCGAAGATGTAGCGCGTCGTGGGCTGGAAGTGTTGTCTAACTTCCAACCTCAACAGCAGTTGCAGTGTCTAACTCAGTTGGCTAAATGCTCTTTGACCAGAGGAGATATTGATAATGCCCGCCGTTATCTGGCGCGTTGTGAAAACTTGCTAAATAATGGGCAGTATCATCGAGATTGGCGTACCAATACTGACAAACTGCGAGTCATCATTTGGCAGAATATGGACGACAAAAATGCCGCTATTCGGTGGTTGGCACAGACTGAGCGACCAGAAAGTGTCAGTAATCATTTTAATCAGGGTCAGTGGCGCAATATTGCTCGTGCTCAGATTCTGCTTGGTTTGTATGATGAGGCTGAGTCCATTTTGGATACACTGAATCAACATGCGAGAAAATTGCAGTTAATTAGCGATCTGAATCGTAATTTACTGTTGTATAACTTGCTTTACTGGCATATCGGACGCAAAAGCGAAGCGCAGAATGCACTCATTGAGGCATTGGCTCTGGCTAACCGTACTGGATTTATTAGCCATTTTGTCATTGAAGGTGAGTTGATGGCCCAACAATTACGTCAGCTTATTCAGCTCAATACCTTGTCTGAACTGGAGTTGCATCGGGCGCAGCGCATTTTGCGGGATATCAACCGTCAGCATCGCCATAAATTCGCTCATTTTGATGAAAGTTTTGTCACACAGTTGCTAACACATCCTGATGTTCCTGAGCTTATTCGCAATAGTCCGCTTACACAGCGTGAGTGGCAGGTGTTGGGATTAATTTACTCAGGCTACAGTAATGATCAAATTGCCGCAGAATTGGATGTAGCGACGACAACTATTAAGACGCATATACGGAATCTGTATCAGAAGCTAGGGATTGCGAATCGCCAGGAGGCGATTCAGCAAGCACAGCAACTGATGCAGATGATGGGGTTAGGTGTGTGATTGATATTTTAAGATTCTAGCGAAACTACCCGCCCTTTCAGGTTACGGCTGAGTATGTGTGCTGACAGGATTAGCGTGGTACCGAGCAGCATGACTAACACGAGTGACTGTTTGAGCGAAAATGGCAACGCCATAGCAATGAGCGAGAGGGTAGAGCCGACAGCCATCTGGACGAATCCTATCAGTGCAGAAGCGACACCGGCTTCGTCAGAATAAGGCTCTAGTGCATAACTGGTCGCAGGTCCCATAACAAATGCCATACCTGTACAGGCGAAAGAAACCGGCAACATATAGCTTAGCCAGTGCTGGCTGGCGACAGTTGGCAGATGCATGCCAGAAAACAGAGATAGGCTAGCCAGTGCCATTAGAATTGTCCCTAACAGTAGGCAGCAAGGGCGGCCAAGTCGATGGATAATTTTATTGGCGGTTAGGAAGGCGATCATCGTCCAGAGTCCGTTGCCACCAAAAATCAATGAAAATGCTAGTGGTGAAATATGGCCCTCAGTCATTAGCACGGTTGGTGCAAATGACACATAGGTAACCACTATTCCCATAATGCCAGCGTTAACTAGGGCAAAATGTGTAAACTGGGCATTGCTAAGAATTTGAAAATATTGCTTTAGTGGTAATCCGCGAACGGGTTTAGTGTTAGCGGGGCGCGTCTCTGGTAGCCAGTTGGCAATGATAAGTAGTGCAATAACCGAGTAGCAAGTCAAAAACCAGAATGGCGCTCGCCAGTTGAACATTTCGGCCAGAATACCGCCAAGTAATGGCGCGAGAGCAGGAACAATATTTAGCGTACCGTTAATAAATCCATAGGCTTTGGCCGCCTCATCACCGTTTAGGCGATCACGTACACCACTAATGCAGACGACACTGGTACAGCAGACTGCACATCCTTGAATAATTCTCGCTGCAATAAAAATTTCGGGAAAAGTAGAAAGCGCTGCGATCACCGAACCGATGATATATAAGGTGATACCCGTTAGGGCTACTGGCCGACGGCCGAATTTATCTACCAGTGGCCCAGCGATTAACTGACCTAGCCCCATAATTAATAAAAACAAAGAAATCGTTGACTGAATAACTTCATTGTTAACTTTAAAATCCTCAGCAATGGCAGGAACCGTAGGCAAGAATACATCGATACCCAAAGGTCCAAAAAGTGCCAAGCTAAGTAGTAGAAGAATATAATTTTGCATGTGTGTTCTTTTAATATTTCAATAATGGTGGTGGTTTTATTGGTGAATAGGCTCAGTGGAATTTATTCTTTAGCGTCACCAGAGAGCTTGGATACACCAGAAATCCTACTGGCGAGTCATTTCAAGCTAGCGATAGGGATGTTTAAGGATCACGCACAGACTGAACCCTTTACTTTTTTTAAAGTCTGAACTTTATACGAGCTATTCACCGGTGTAAACCAACCCGCTTGTGTGGGTATTTTATACCCGTCATCTTTCAAGTTGCCTCTTTGTTGGCTGCACTCACTCACCCCGGTCACATAGTTCTCTATGCTCCCGGGGATTCGCTCCCTTGCCGTCGCGATGCATCTTGAAATCCATAAGGTATAAATATTCAAATCTTAAATACAAAAAAATGACATCGCGCTGTAGCATCAGCTTATTTTTCACTCGATATTTTAATGTCAGTCGGCAGTTTGGCTATCCTTAGTATAGAAAACGCACATTGTTTCTGACAAATCAGAAATGATCGAGAATCTTTTATTATATTTCATCACCTGTCAGAAAATAGCCAGGCATTAGGTAAGTGCTCTTATCCTCTGCGGAAAAGCTGCGAGATGGAGGATTTTGGTACAGTTTTTGTGGGATTTGAACAGAATTTCTTATCATTAACTCTATAAATCAGTAGTTCTGCATGTTATTAACCAATAATTCAAAATAATAATGTATTTTATACAAAATACTTTAATTTTTTAAATGTTTATTGGGTTATTGCAGACTTTTTGTTGATATAAACTAAGTTTTAGTAAATATTACCTTATATATTAAAAACTGATTTTATTTGTTGTGGTTATGAATAGTTAATCAAGGTAATTAAAATGATGGAAAATGAAAAACGGTTTGAAGATATGCTTTCCCGCTTTGTTGGAAACGGGCCTTATTTGGAAATTGATGGTGAAAAGTATATCGATGCAGCTTCGGGGACATTTAACCTTCCACTTGGGTACACTAATCGCAGAATAACAGAAAAATTAAAACAGCAGATCGACAGATGTACACATTTAAGTTCAGCTTATACCCATGAAATGTCACAATATATTTTGGGTAAATTAGTTAAACATACCCCTGAGGGCATTGATAGAATATGGTTACGTGATGTTTCCGGTTCTGGGGCGGTTGAATGTGCAATTCGTATCGCGCAAAAAGCAACAGGGCGTTCAGGAGTTATCTCTTTCTTTCTGGCTCATCACGGTCAGTCTTTAGCCACAGCGCAAATTTCAGGTAATGCTTTTAGAATTAAAGATTTCCATGTCAGCATTGATGGTTCTTTAAAAATTCCAACCCCTGCTAGTGTCATGTCAGAATTTGACCCGAATACAGAACCTAATCAATATTTTGACTTAGAACAATTTATTCAATTAGGTTCAAATGACAATATTGCCTGTCTTATCATTGAACCTATTCAAGGAAATGGCGGAAATAACGTTTTCCCTGTCGATTTTTACCGTAAGATCAGAGATATCTGCCATAAACATGACATTATTATTATCGCAGATGAAGTACAGACCGGATTTGGTCGTACCGGGACATTTTTCGCCTCAACCGGTTATGCTAAAGAATTAGAACCCGATATTATTGTTTTCGCTAAGGGCGCTGGTGGCATAGGTATTCCTACCGGTGGTGTGCTGATGCGGAGTTCATTAGATGTATTAGAGTCATTCGAACATTCTAGTACATCAGGCGCTAACCCTCTTTCATTAACGGCGCTCAACGAAATTATCGATATCATCGAAGACGAACAGGTTCTGGAGAATGTGCAGCATAATGAAGCTTATTTACGTGATGGCTTATTAGCATTACAGCATAAATACCCAGAAATTACTGGTGTTAGAGGCGTCGGTTATATGTTTGGCTTTGATACGCCATCACCAGAGTTTGCGGCACAAGCGATTGCAATAGCGAATTCTCATCACTTGATCATCCGGGGTTCGCGTTATGGTAAAGGTCGTGCACTTAAAGTTCGTCCACCGTTAATTTGTACTCAGGAACATTTAAACGAAATTCTGTATAAGCTTGATCTGACTTTTGCTGATATGACGTTAAATATGCTGGACAATAAGGAGGTAGCGTAATGAAAGCACTTAAATTTAATCGGGTGTGGGATATGCAAATTCAGGATGTTGAACCGTTACTCTGTGTTGAGCCTGATGATGTCGTTGTTGATATTGCGGTGTGCGGCGTTTGTGGTACAGATATTGGGATTATCACCGGTTCTTATCCTGTTGCTATTCCAGGAACTACTTTAGGTCATGAAACAACGGGTGTTGTTGCTCAAGTAGGAAAGAGTGTCACTCGCTTTAATGTAGGTGACCGTGTTGTCATCAATCCAACTTATTCCTGTGGGCATTGTCGGATGTGCCAGACAGGCAGCCCAAATCATTGCGAGAAAAAATTGGGAACCGAAGCGGGAGTTTCCTATGACGGGGCATTTGCTGAGCAATATCTGGCGAAAGAGAGTTCACTGATAAAACTGGATGATCATGTCAGTATGGAAGAGGCATCACTGACTGAGCCACTCAGTTGCACGCTGACCGGGGTTGATAAACTGGGCATTACTCATACTAATATTCGTGCAGCGGTAGCTGGCGCAGGCCCAATGGGGATGCTCTATATTTGGGCTTTACATGCCAGAGGCGTTAAGGCTTTCATGGTCGAGAAAAACGAAAGTCGTGTTCAATTTGCCAAAGAAAATCTGCCGCCAGAATGTGAGCTATATACTGATTTTGATGAGGCATTAACGCAACAATATGGCGATAAATCAGCGCCTATTGATCTCTGTGTGGATACGACCGGGCAATTAACTGAATACATTTTTGACCATTTGGCACCTGGCGGAAAATTGTTGAATGTGGCGCTTAAAGATAAGCATGCCAATCTTGATATCTTGAAAATTGCTGATAAGAGCCTTTCCGTGATTGGTTCCATCGATTCTCTGAATAACAGTTTTGAGCGTGCTTATACCATGATCCGTGATGGCGTTATTCCAGCTGGTCGTCTGGTCAGCCAAGTTTTTGATTTTAATGATTACTTGCAGGCTTTTCTCACTGTTGGTTGTGATATTGCGAGCAAAAGCCAAAAACCACTGTTTACTCCGAACTGTAAAGTGCTTATCCGTATTTCCGATCTAAAATAATGGAATGTTTCACATGGATAGATTTAATGTGATTTTTGATATCGATGGAGTCGTTGTTGACAGTGAACAATTGCACTTTGATGTTCTTTGTGATTTGGCTCCTGACTACACACAGCATGTACAACCACAGCAACTTATTGGCCTGAGTTTGGAGGAAACATTAGATTACATCGGGGTTCCAGCTCTGCAACAGAAAGGGATCACTGCGCAAATCGTCTCGGTTTACAAAGATAAGCTATCTAAAAGTTACCTTCGTCCAGGGATTTCCCGGTTGATGGCGGCCTTACAACAGCACCGTATCCCTTTTGGCTTTGTTTCTACTGCGCCGCGGGAAGTGTGTTTGGCGAATATTGGATTGCTGGAGTTGAGTGAAAACCCTGCTTTAATCTCTGGTGATGATGTTGCGAGGACGAAACCTTATCCCGATCCCTATCTTGCTATGTTGAAATTGAAGTCTATGGATGTTCATCAGACATTAGTGATTGAAGATACCGATTTGGGCATTACAGCAGCAACGCAGGCAGGTATTCCCTATGTGTATGCCTGGCCCCATGCTTTATCGGTTGCGGAACAATATCAACAGGCAACTCGTATTATCGGGACGCTGACCGATATTCCGCAATTTTCTAAAATTAATTTTGGGTAACTTAATATACCCTATGGATTTCAAGATGCATCGCGACGGCAAGGGAGCGAATCCCCGGGAGCATAGGTAACTATGTGACCGGGGTGAGTGAGTGCAGCCAACAAAGAGGCAACTTGAAAGATGACGGGTATACCCTCCGTTAGTCATAGCGGAGGGCATTTTATTTATAATAGAAGGAACATGAGTTGTCTGATCAAAATATTATCTCTTTGGTAAAACAACCCATTATGGCGACGCGCGCCGCTTTTTTTATTGCTGGCTTTAGTCTTGCAAGTTGGGCTCCTCTCATTCCTTTAGCTAAAGAACGGCTACAACTTGATAATGGCGCTATGGGGCTTCTAATGTTGGCATTCGGCATTGGTTCTTTCATCATGATGCCAATAGCGGGCATGTTGGCTGCACGCTTCGGTTGCCGGAAAATTTTCACTTTATGTGCTTTGATCGTGTTAGTGATGTTGCCAGGGTTAAGTGTATTACCGACACCGTTGACATTAGCTTGCGTTTTATTTGTCTTTGGTGCAGGTATTGGGGCAATGGATGTTGTGGTCAATATCCACGCCGTCATGGTCGAGAAAATGGCTCAGCGGCCAATTATGTCTGGCTTTCACGCGTTATTTAGTTTGGGCGGGATCGCCGGTGCGGGATCGGTGAGTGCATTATTGTCTCTGGGAATATCACCTCTCCAGGTGATGGTAATGGCGGTATTACTGATTATTTTACTGCTATTGCCGGTATGGAGTGGGTTATTGAACGAAGCCGAAGCGGGTAATACGCCATTCTTTGCTGTGCCTCATGGGATCGTGATTTTATTGGGCTTTCTCTGTTTTGTTGCCTATATCATGGAAGGCGCAATGCTGGACTGGAGCGGTATATTATTAACCAGCGTACATAATATCAGTAGTCATCAGGCTGGTATCGGCTATACCCTGTTTGCTATTGCTATGACATCGGGTCGCTTTATGGGTGATAAAATCATTGCCTTTTATGGACACCGACGGGTATTTATCAGCAGTGCTTTATTGGCTACTTCTGGATTTATCCTTATTTACTCAGCATCAACTGCAATGATGTTAGGGGTCTCTTTCCTGATGATAGGCGCAGGATTATCCAATATAGCGCCAATGCTTTTTACTGCTTCTGGTCAACAGAAAATTATGCCTGATTCACTGGCTGTTGCTGCGGTTTCTACCATGGGATATTCTGGGATTTTGTTGGGACCTGCAATCATAGGTGGATTAGCGCATATTGTGACATTACACGGCGCTTTTGCTTGTATTGCTTTACTCTCTATTTCCTTATTTGCAGGATGTAAATTGATTGATTCGAGCGGAAGATAATATAGAGGGAGTTCCTATGGGTTTATCACAATATCATTGGCTTAATGAACCATCTGATTGGCAATGTGGCAGCGACTGGCTTAATGTCACTACAGATCATAAAACTGACTTTTGGCAACGAACATGGTATGGCTTTGAACGTCATAATGGTCATGTTTTTGGGTGTTATGTTGAGGATGATTTCACCTTTCAACTCTGTATTGAAGGCTGTTTTGAACATTTATACGATCAGGCAGGAGTCATGCTATTAGTCGATGAGAAACATTGGTTGAAAGGCGGAATTGAATATTCTGATGGTCATGCCTCGATTGGTAGTGTGCTAACACGTGATCATTCTGATTGGTCTATGGGCGTATTTCCTGGTGATTCTAGTAAATTCTGGTTACGTTTGACTCGTGAAGAGGGATATTTAAGACTGCAATATTCTACTGATGGTTTACGGTGGCCATTGTTGAGGTTGTCTCCTTTTTTTGAAGATAAACAACCTGTCTTTGTTGGTGCAATGTGTTGTTCTCCAGAACGGCACGGATTACAGGTGCGGTTTTCTGATTTCCAATTGACACCACCAATAAAAAAACCATTGCATGATTTAAGTTAGCCAAACGGCTCAACACCCGGAGCAATGTGCTTCGGGTGTTATGTATCAAGGTTAGATGCCTTAAACCCTTTCTAAAATAAAACCGGTAAAGTCAGCAGTTGCCTCTTCTGGAAGTTCTACAAATTGGTCTTTCAGCATGTAAATACGTAAAAGCCCTTCTTCATCTGTGTTTAATTCAACTGAACCGGTCATAAAATTGAAGCTATTTACAGCAAAGGATTCAGGGCCAAATGTGCGATTTTGTAAACCAAAATAAGCGGGCAAGGCCCTTTGTGGTGTTAGTTGAGTCGATAAGCGTGCTGTACCTGTCAGTCTATATTTAACGTTAGGTTCCAACCCTGTTATAATTTGATCAATGACGCCAGAGCTGGAATAGGTTTGGATGCTAAGAAAATTAACGCCATTCTCGGATAAGATTGCTACAGTTTCAGGGTGTGGGATTCTCCAGCCATGATATCCTTCATTAAATGAACCATTAACTAGCTCTTTATTAGCGTTTTTTGTATCAGAATAATCTGCGCTATTTAGCATTTTCTTCATATCCATATATGAGTCCTTTTAAATGAATGGCAATTAAATTTAATTTTGCTTAATGATTTTTTCCTGTAAACACTTTATCAATAATGAAAAAATATTCAATCATGTTTTTTGATTGAAGATTAGGCTTGTGATAATTAATGTGAAAATAAATGACAGGGCTAAATTGTTTCGATGGTAATTTATCTTAAAATAATTGAACCATATTCCAATTAAAATATTAATTTATGATTTTATTTTCTCAACCAATATTTAAACACCCAGAGCCGTGAACTCTGGGTGTTTAAAATGTTAAAATATATCTAAGTTAAATGTTTAGGCTGTCTCTAAAATAAAACCGGTAAAGTCAGCGGTTTCTCCGTCTGGTCGATGGCCAACTTGATCTTTCAGTAAATAAACGCGTAAAAGTCCCTCTTGATCTGTACTTAATTCTACTGAACCCGTTGTAAAGTCGGTGCTGTTTACAGCAAAAGATTCTGGGCCATCGGTGCGACTCTGTAAACCAAAATAAGCTGATGAGGCCCATTCTGCTGATACGCGAGCTGTACCTGTTAGTTTATATTTAGTGTTCGGCTCTAATCCTTCGATAATTTGATCAATGACGCCGGAACCGGTAACGCTTTGGATTCTGATAAAGTGAACGCCATTTTCAGATAAGATTTCTACTGATTCAGGGGCTGGGATTCTCCAGCCGTTATATCCCTCTTCGAATGAGCCGTTAATCAGTTCTTTATGAGAGTTTTTCTTGATATCAGAATAATCTTCATTATTTAGGATTTCTTGTACGTTCATATATGAGTCCTTTTTAAATAGATAGAAATGAATTTAATTTATTTCAGCGCTTTTTTTTCGGGAGGGCACTTTATCAATAATAGGATAATACTCAATTGTATTTTTTGTTGGTGGTGAGTTGTAATTTGTATAAATTAATAAGGAATAAATAATAGGGAGTTA
>NZ_JAJAFZ010000008.1:0-118172 GCF_025384895.1 Photorhabdus kayaii | reverse complement strand
TCATTGTAATGACTATTGGTACCATTTTCAGCGCTGATAATAGCTGTTCCCGGTTTTCCATCAAATATATTATCGAAATAACGTAGCTTACATGGTTTGCCATCCCCTTCAATCTCAATACAGATTTTGCCTGTACCTGATGTGTAGTCTTTAGTTACCATGAGATTATTTTGTCCTTTACTGGTACTGGTTAATGTATCTACCAGAAAATCGTCAATATATACTTTTACAGTTTGCGGAATATTTGTATTAGTGTAGGCTATCAAGCCGAATCGAATACTGTGAGGTAACTGGAAACAATGTTTACCCGTGTCATTAGTACCACATGTTCCATTACAGACTTTACTATTGCCTCCACTATTGTCTCGGTGACTGCCTAATAAATCGGTATCGACCGATACTGCCGCTTGAATATTTTTGAAGGTTAACCCTCTCCAACCCTGATTATCGCTGGAGATGATGATTGGCCCGGCATCAAGTGCATTCAAATTTGGGTCGAACCGAATAAAAGAATCACCTTTGAAAAAATAAATAAAATTTCCATCGATATCTGGCCATGAAATAATGGCATCCAGATTGCTACTAAATGCTGCATATTTCCCAGTCATTCCCCATCGGTCTGAAATAGTATTCATCTCAATTGTGTGTGAATCAATGGTGTAATCTATACAATGCCTGCCTTTAAAGAAACAAACGGTGTTGGTAGTCAATTCTATGGCAGCATCTATTCCATTTTCCAGTTCTGTTCCTTTTAATCCAGGCCAGCCATCTATAATGAAGTTTGGTCCATCAAAGACTTGTGCTTTCACGATATCGAATTTAAGATACAGTGAACCTTTAAAAAAATATAAAAAGCCATTTAAATTAATAACATCGTCAATATATCTTTGGAACCCGGCAGGCAGGTTGGGCCAATCTTTACCGATGGGTTGGGGGTAACCCATGTATGTATTTAAACACTGATTATTGAACTTAATGTTTTCTTCATTCAGGAAGAAATAACTAGATATATTCATTGTTATATATCCTTTGTAATTAGAAAATAAGAGGTAATTTAAATCTTTCTGGTGCAACGGAATTAAAGTTTCATAATAAAAGCTAATAGATAATAAGGCGGAATGATATCAATGCTATGATTATGTGAAGGGGACGATGCTGTTGCCGGATGGTTATGTCCTTGTCCACCTCCTGTGTTTGATGTATATGCATAGTGATCTTTTCCTAATGAAGGTTTCAGCCATATTGAGCTAGTATAGCTATTATTTATTTGATATTCGGTTTTGTTATCAGGGGCGTAGCCATATTTCATTCCATAACTAGTATAATAAGTCATACCCCCAATATGTTTATGACTAGGTATTTGTAACTCTGTTAATACTGTATTTCCCACAGTAACATTGACCGAAACCGCAGTTGATGCTGTATTCTTGGAAAAGCTTTTTTCGGTGCCACTACCATTAGCTTTACTACTGCTTTGCCCTGTCTCAGAAATAGTTTCACCACACATGACAAAACGGCTTCTTAAATCTGGGGTTCCATTATTGCCATCACAAAAAGCCCAGCCTGTAGGAGCATTCTCACCGGAGAACATCATAATCATGCCTCTTGGCAGTACATTATTGGGATCAATACTGATGCCGCTACTGTCTACCTTAATACCATCACCCGCTTTAATTTTTACACTTAATCCATCTTTATCTGCTGTTAAGCCGCCGTCAGGGTTAATTTTTATTGTTTGTGTATAGTCATCACCCGGTTTTAGCGCTGAATGTGGATTATCAGTCTGACCAAGCGTTTTACCAATTTCATGGCGATCCAGAGTATTGGTATTCTCTATATTGGATTCTAAAGTGGACCGGTTATATTCTTTTTCCATTTTTATCACCTTGTATATGATATTGAGTTGTTTTATTCATCAATGAAATTGATGATTTTTTCCTTTATTTACTATTTGCATTTAAAATATAAAAAGCGTTTATTTCTTTACCTTCATTAGTTTTTATTGAAAAGTATAGCTACCGCAATAACATGATTTATAGATGTTATTGTTTATATTTAAAAATTTAACCAATGGTTATTTAAATAATTTCCAATGAAACAAAACAATTATGGGCGGGGGATTTTTATATACAACATTAATTAATAACAGAGATTGTTAATGGATGTTTATTTTTTCTGATTATTCAATTTCAAGTATGGCAAGTCGGTGGTAATGAATAGGGTTGTTTTTATTGATTGGGATAAGTGGATTACAGTAAGCTCAGTATGAAAAATAGAGCTTAAAGTAATCCAATAATCGTTTATGGCTTAATAACTTGATCTTTAATATTAAATTTGAATAATGCATCCTCATTTAAAGTTCTTGGTAGTAGCATTTTAACAATAGGCAAAAATTTACCTGTTGTTAAAATCAAATTACCTAAAGGTATAAATGTAAAACAGGCAACAGATGCTGTATTTACATTTGACCCTAAAGATCAAGTTGTGAGTCAGTAGTATAATATTTTAGTTATATACCCTATGGATTTCAGATGGATCGTGACGGAAAGGGCGTGAATCCCCGGAAGCATAGCAAACTATGTGACTGGGGTGAGCGCGTGCAGCCAACAAAATGATAAGAAGCTCGTTAATTCACTTAACGAGCTTCTTAAAGATATAGAAAGAATACCATTCTTTCTTGCCAGTATGATTAGTGAGATTTCCGGCTAAATCTAGCCATGCCCGGTTTTTGTGGATTGGAAACGAATCCGGGATTTCCAGCGCCTGGTTTCCAGCTTGCTTTCATTTTTGCGCCAATACTATTATAAAACTGATTCAGTTCATCGATATTATTGGCAATTGTCCATTTCCCTTTACTGACAATAGCAACCGGAAATTCCCCTGGTTCAGCAACCGCTTTGACAATTCCCCCGTGTTTCTTTATCTCTTCTTGTTCTTTATCCATCGCAAAAGCAGGGTAGCTTACTTGAGGACCATGCCTGATAACATTGTGCTCTATATCTTCAAATGGCCGGTTTGAATCAGATTTAGCGATATATTTGTTAATGCGATCGATGATTTTCTTTTCTTCTGATGAATTGGATGGCACTGAATGTGGTTGCGTTGTAAAACTAATCATGTCGTGCATATCATAATCACCGGTGAAAGGCAGTGCAGCCCAATTCTTTTTTTCTTTCAAAGGAGCCAGACTTGCTTCGAGATTGTTTAAATCTATGGGATAAATTTTCCCATTGACCTGTTTATCTGATAAACCGTGACCGCTGCTCATATAAATACCCTTGAGACGTCCCGTTTCTTTATTCCAGTGACCGACATAGCCTTCAATACCCGCCTCCTGCACTTTCTTTATCACATCTGAAGCTTCGTCTATGGGATAAGCTTTGTTAATTGAACCGGGTTTAATGGTTTTTTCCAGAATATCATGCCCCTTGGCCGCGGCGCCTTTACCCAAGGCTCTGAGTGTTGGTTCACCTGCTGCCCGAAAACTGACAGCAAAATTACCTATTCTGGACGCTTTTTCAATTGCCTCCATATGGCCTTCCCAGATAAATTGTCTCTTAACTTCTTGGCGAACGGAGGAGTCGCTAGTCAGATTATTTGAAAGTGAAAGATGTCCATCGGAAGGGGGTGGTAATGGAAATGTTCTACGGCTATTTTTACTATTCTGTATGGGTATTCTCTGAGAATTAGAATATTTTGGCATATTTATAAATCCTTTATTATTAGTTTGATTTATTATCTGTATAATTTTATATTGACATTAAATTATCAGAATTTTCTTTAGCGATAATAATACCTGTCCCATTTACTTTAACCACGATTTCTTGGCTATTTACCCATGTAGAAAGAATATCTTTTATTTTAGCTAAATAGGTTGAGAGAGTAATACCCGAAACTTCAAGAATAACACTTTCATTTTCCTGATTATAATTATTATCTGTTGTGGATTCGGTTATCAGATTCACTTTAGCTATGGCAAGGCGAATATCTTCGGTACCGCCTAAATCTGCACATAATTTATCTGCCAGAGCTTGGCTTATTTGTGAATTATCCAGACTGGGTTTTTGAACCACAGAAGTGGATATTTGGCTAATTGGTTTAATATTGTCTTTAATATCTTGCAGTTTCATCGGTACAGTAATGGAATACATTAAAGAGAGGCGAGGGCGATTACCAAGAGCTTGCCAAAAATTACCTAAACTATTTAAGTTTTCCTGCTGGGGAATAACTTGGGTATAGGCACCGGGAATACCGGTTAATTGACGATTATTGATTAATGCATTTAAAACCCGTGTCATCACTTGTGCGGCTTGATTATTGGGTTGACTGTCCGGGCTGGAGCTATCACTAGAGGGCTTACTCGCATCCCAGTAGGTAATTAAATAATTACAATTGATATTGACCCATCCCGGCAATAATGTGCTGCTCATCGGGTTATAACGTCTTGGTTCCGCAGAACGTAATTGTAGATCTTCATGTATATCATAAAGAAATACACTGACCGTCGGTTCCGATTGAATAGAGTTAATTTCAGGTAGATCAAAACGAATATTAATTTTCTGACCGGAAATATCTAAATATTGAGATAAAATAGTATTTAATGCTTGATTAATTTCGATAATCGCATTGTCAGAAGCAATGATGGTTGTCATATTTGTTCCTATTCTATTTTTTTAAAAAGCTAATCGGCCCGTTTTATTTAATTCAAGTATCACGGCTCGATCTATATGTTTATTTTCGATTTGTTTGCAGTTATCATCTGCGGATAATAGTGATGATAATAGAGCAATATTTCTAATATTCGCTCCGGTCAAATCGGATCGTTTAGCCAGATGCTCAAAATCAATTTCGTTGGACAATGTTAGTTGCTTAGGCCAAATTTTTTGCCACATTTTTTTACGTAATGCTTCATCAGGGTAAGTAAAGCGGGTAATAAAGGTAAAACGGCGGTTAAACGCGCTATCTAAATGGGTGCGGTTATTGGTGGCTAAAATGACTAATCCCGGATAATTTTCCAGTCGTTGTAGCAGATAAGAAACTTCAATATTAGCATGTCTGTCTTGGGCGTCTTTGGTTTCACTGCGTTTGCCAAATAGGGCGTCGGCTTCGTCGAAAAATAGTACCCCGGAATCGGCTTCGGCCAGATCGAAAATACGGGAGATATTTTTTTCGGTTTCACCGATATATTTATTTACCACGGTAGAGAGATCGACTTTAATTAGATCAACGCCAAGATGTCCGGCAATCACCTCAGCGGCCATGGTTTTACCGGTACCCGATTCTCCGTAAAATAGTGCACTAATACCGGTGCCATAACCGATTTTTTCCTGAAAGCCGGTAGCCAGAATTTGATCACGGTGATAAATGGCGGCAATAATTTCTTTTAATTGTTGCGCTAATACGTCTGAAATGACTAAATCATTAAGGCTGCGTTTGGGCGTTATTCGCTGAGCTAATTTACCGAAATTCTGTTGAGCGCGGAAACTTAATGCTTTACGCAGATCGATTTCTTCCAATTGGCCTTCTGGTTGTCGGATCATTTGATATTGATAAGCTTCTTCAACAATGAGCGGTAATGTTTCCGCAGTAAATGAAAAACGCTGACATAGCTGAGTAATATTAATTTTTTGAGCGATACTCTCCGGTAAACTTGCTTTTAGCAAGGTTTTTTTATCCACCAATGTTGCAACGGGCATATTAATTTGCACTATTGGCAGGTGTTTAATCCAGATGAATGCCTCTCCCGGTTCTACCAGACAAACTACGCGTAATTTTGGCTGATTCAGTAAAATAGATAAATCACGGTGTAATATTTTCTTTTCTTCTATGAGCAAAGAAAAATTGCGAATTAATAAACAAGCGTTATGTAGCCGGGTTTCTCGTATTGCATCCGCCAGCAGGCCGGATATTTTGGTTGTATTTTCTTCATCGATTAGGTGGGTTAAATCAAGCGTTAAGGTATGAATACCATGAGATTCCATAATATTGCTGACCGCTAATTCTCTGGCGCTGCCTTCTTTACCTCTGAGTATTATTAATGGTCGTATTTTGTCGGTTTCATTCAATAATATCTTCTCAAATGAGTGATAAAGGGTTTGCGGATACCCGTTATGTAAGGCAGGTGTTTGCCAGTTAGCACAGGTTATCAAGGGGGATAAAAGGGTTCGTTGTCCCGATAAAAAATGCCAGACCGCATTGTGAGTTAAAAATTGCGTTTGTAACCAGATAGATTCTTCGTGATTATTGAGTCGTAATAATTGGTTACTGATTAACGGTGTTTGCGGTAAAAAGCTATTTTGCAGTAATTGCCGATCACTTTGACGTTGGCTAAATAATTCAATGGCTAAAGCGAAGCTGGGCCACTGTTTTTTACTGCTACCATTTAGAGTAGCAAATAATGCATGATAACGGCCATCGAAATGGGGTAATAGACCTAATAATAAAACATCACGCTCAAATTCAGTCAGTTCAAAACGTTCGACCAACAATGATAATGCATCAAGGGCAGGGCTTGCCTCGATTTCTGGATGAAGAATAGGATTATTCGTTGTAGCCAGCCAATGAGGTATACCTTGCGGTGATATTAAACACTGTTCTATTTCCTCTTCGGTCAGTAAAAAGCTTTCCGGTAATGCATCGTACTGATCTCCCTTTTGATAATAGTATTGCTGTAATAGCAGATCGATACGTTCAAAATGGGGATAAATCCAGCGTAATTCAGCTCCGTTACAGGGGTTATTTGTGAGTAGGTAGTCCATATAAACCTTCTAAATATTTTTCCAGTCAATTTTTAAAGGGTGATTCAGCCAGGGAAGCTTGGCGATATTTAATGGCCACGGCCAATCGGTTAATAGCATATCGAACGGCTGATGCTCTACCATGATTTTGATTTCCTGTTCATTTATCAGCAATTCACCGGGCCGTTGTAAAAACAACTGACGAGCGTCATTGCGGCTTAACTTTTTCCAGCCGGGAAGTTGGCTAATAATGGCATCTAGCCATTGATCTATGATCAATTGTTTTTCTGGTTCAAGAGGGGTTAATTCAATCACTTCGTCAGCCATTAATCCACACAGAACGTTATTCAATATATTTTGCTCTGTCTGTATTTTTTCGTTTCCCCAAATTAGATAGTTAAGGAAATTAACCGCGCTAAATTGGGCTTGACGATGAATAAATTTTTGCTCTTCAAGTAAGCCCAGTTGATTAAATAATGCGGGTAGCATCGGCCATAAAATCAATATTCCAGCGTTATTCACCTGATATGAAAGAATTTGTCTGGATAATAAAGTTGATTCAGGCGGTACTTTTCTGATAGTTCGGAATTGGCTACATTTATTATCTTTAACAGATAGATTATTTGATGCTGCTGATATCTTATGGTTTTTTGATATTAATTCTTGATTTGTCGAATGTTGATATTTATGAATATTTTGAATGTCAACGTGAGTAAAGACTAATTTCTTATTAGATTTGTTTTTATCTGCATGGTCTGAAATAAAATGTTCAGGTAAATATTGCTTTTCCTGAATATTGATGCTGTCATGATTGGTAATAATTGATTTTTTACCAAGTATATCTTTATCCGTATGATTTGAAAAATAATGCTCAGGTAAATATTGATCTTCCTGAGTATTAATGTTGTCATAATTAGTAATAATTGATTTCTTACCGAGATCCATATGATTTGAAAAATAATGCTCAGGTAAATATTGATTTTCCTGAGTATTAACGTTGTTATGATTAGTAACAATTAATTTTTTACTGAGTATATCTTTATTCATATGATTTGAAATAAAATGCTCAGATAAATATTGATATTCTTTAGCTGATAGATATTTTTTACTGAATGTTGCAACAGTAATAGTTTGCCATAACTGTTTTAACCAATTATTTAATGGAATATTGTGAGTGATAATCTGACGAAATAACGTAATAATAGATGTTGCATTAAGTGTACCATTATCTAATTCAGTGGTGAGATGTGATAGCACTTTCGCATCCAGTTTAGGTATCTCCTGTGTATGATTTAGCTGTATATATTGCAACGCATTGAGTATTAGTTGTCCGGGGGAGGCAGGCTCCCCCAAATATTGTGATTTGTTTATCCTTTCGGATAGTTTGTGGTTAATAGCGCTTAATAAAGTGGGTTGCTTGAGCGCTAATAACCGTTGTAGACTTGGTTCAGATAAACAGCTTTTTGCTAAAAATAAAGCTAATTTATCTTCTATTCCAGCTAATTGATTAACTAATTCTTGGATATTGATGTCAATATTTTGATGATGAGTTTTAATCTCTATTGAATTCAATGCGGAATTCTTTTGATTTAAATAATGAATGAAATCTTCAACATTAATTGAATTGTTGACATATAATAAAGAAGGTTTGTTGGTTATTTTTTGCGATTTTGATTCTATTAGGGGTGTTTTTTTCTCCTGATGATTAATTTGATAATGGCTTAATGCTTTATTTAGTGCAGTATTAAGCTTTACAGGGAATAGTGAATTAAAGTTATGTAAATTTATTTCACCAAGATCCAGAGTTAATGTTTCTAAATAGATATCCTGATTAATGGGATGTTGAGTAAAGAATGTGTTAAATAACTTATTGATATCAGTTTGATTAAGCAGGGAGCCATGCAATACCTTTTTAGCCACCTGTTGATTATTAGCCTCAATAGTAATGATAATCCGGTTTAACAGATTTGGCTCCTTAGGCATATTAATATTTCCTCTGTCGTGAATTGATATATACTCTATGGATTTCAAGATGCATCGCGACGGCAAGGGAGCGAATCCCCGGGAGCATAGATAACGATGAGACCGGGGTGAGTGAGTGCAGCCAACAAAGAGGCAACTTGAAAGATGACGGGTATAATAAATGTGAGGTGGGTTTTATATAGAATATATCACTATGATTAACTAATTTATTTTTTCATAATGTATCTCATAAAATATATATTTGCTGCTACATGTGTTCCATAATCTAACTGCCAATAATTAGTCCTTTTATCTCCCCCACCTGAAATTAATATAGTCAACTGAGTCATGATGATTACTATTAGTATTTAAGTCAGGCGTGCCATTACTTCCATCACACCATACCCAACCAGAAGGGGGACTATTATAATTGCCATAAAATGGCACAATTGTTCCTGGTGGAATAATTAGGTCAGCGAGTGCTGATGCAATTGATTGTATATCAATGCTTACGCCATCACTGTCTACTTTAATACCATTACCAGCCTTAGCTTTTACAGAGACGCCATTACTATCAACGTGAATACCATTGCTGGCCTTAACATCTAATCCATCACCTATTTTTATTCCCCAACCAAGTCTTACTGATATCCCTGTAGATTCGACGTTTATTGTATTATCTTTGGCTTTTACAGCGACACCATTACTATCAACATTAATACCGTTACCTGCTTTAACTTTTACACCTTCGTTAACTATTTCAATCCCGTCATGATTATCCACTTCAAGTTTATCGTTATTAATCCACAACCCTCTGCCGGTATTTACCGCTAATCCACCAGCGTCAGTCAGTAGGCTTTTATCTTTGACTTTTACAGCGACACCACTACCATCAACATTAATGCCATTATTTGCCTTAATTTTTACACCGTCTGAACCCAAGCTTAATCCACTTACACCACTCCAACCATTACCGGTATTGCCCCCTGCTAATTTTAAATAAAGACCAGAACCGTCAGTGACTGTAATACCACCGCTCGGCCAACATTTAACAGCTATGCCACTCGAATCAACGGAAATACCGCCGGTAGGGTTAGTTTTCACTGATAATCCATGATTATTATCCAGTTCTAGCCCTGAATTTGGATTGTCCGTCTGATCCGGTGCTTTGCCTACTGCCCGGCGACCGATATCAGCAATATCAATCAGGTCTGAATAATCGGTTTGTAGGGGAATACTGCCTTCTTTAAAACGATTTTTTAGTTCATCTGCTGAAGGTCCTATTGATTTAGGATTGGTATTTTCTGTATTGGATTGCGAAGTAGACAGATTATGTTTTTTTTCCATTTTAATGACCTTGTATATAATATTGAATTATTCTGTTTTAAATATCCTGTCAATATTGCCGTATAATGAAATGGCAATCAGGGAGAATATTTTATTTAACTCTGAAATCGATATTATTCAACTAATCTATTTTTGCTATTATGTTTACTCAAATGTAGTATTAATTTAAATTTTTGGTACATATAGTAACTGATTATCTTCTATTACCTTTTCGTTCCATTCAGTTCCAGAGTCGCCAATAACCTCTTTGCGCTGCTGTTCGGTGGCAATGCGCATATTACCTGTACCCGTTGCCGTTGAAGGTAGACGTCCTAACGTTAAGGTTTCTAAAATATTATAGGCTTCATCACCCAAGGGAGCGCCATTGTTCTGCCAACGCGTATTTTTCATTGGAAAAATACCAACGATAGCGCCATGCATCTTCTGGTTTCGGGAAATCATATTGTTGGCCGGATATTTTTTTAAGTAATATTCGGCCTTGAATACTATCGAACTTCACTACCTGTGCTTTAAGTTCATAACCGGCGGGAGAATCACTGTTAGCTAATATTGTTGTCGGCGGCCTATCGGGGGTAATGACATATTTCAGGGTGATTTCATCATGTTCTTCGATCATAGCAGGGAAGGGACTTTGGGTGCTGGAGGTGATCCAGCGTTCATCTTCTGTTCCCGTTTGATATGTCTCACTGGCATAAACCAGTTGATAATCCATATCTTCCATCCATACCGGGCTATTACACCAGCGTAAATTACCTTGTTCAAACGTGGTTTTCACACGGTCTAAATTACGCTCTAGATCAGTGCTATTACGGGTGTCAAGCGAGAAGGCGTCTCCTGTAATATCGGTGATCATTTGGCCCCGTAATGTGAATTTTCTGTCGCCCTCAATAATAATTAGATTAATCACTTGACCATGCAATAATTGGCCTGCCGTTCCTTTCTGGGTAATGACTAATTGATGATTTTTAGCATTGGTTTCACTGTTTATTGCCAGATTATCGGGCTTTTGCTCACTATCGAATTTTTTGTCAGGTTTTACCGGTAATAGCTGACGATGTTCAATCAGATAGAAAGGCAAATTAGCCAAGTTGGGGTTGTCTTTAAAACACTCTCCACCTAAGCCAATACGGGCGGCAATTCGTTTTTGCAGCGCTGACACTTTATCAATACGAATATTATTACGCTGGTAGGTCAATTCAGGTTGTTGAGCCAAATAACCGCGCTGAGTAGAGAGAAAATCCAATGAATCCAGAGTGAGTGGTCTGGCCGCGCGATGGGTACCAAAATATTCCAATAAGTCATTCAGGATTGATAATTCTTTTGCATAATTTTGTGGATGGATACCGTTACCATTATTAATAATAATTTGGGAGTCATCATTTAGTTGTTTGATTATATCAGGCATGATTTCCTGATGGACTTTCTGACCGACAGTATTGGCTTTAAAAGGCCATTGTATACCGTATATTGCATTTCCCCGTTGTTTAAAGGCTAGTAATTTCGGTAAAAGGTCGAGTTCGGCGCAGCCGTTAGCCAGCATCTGTTCAAACGGCAACATAAATTGGTGCAAGTGTACTTGCTGTTGAGTCTCGGCGTAGGTCTGTAATCCATAGCAGGCGGGTAATTTATTGCTGACTGGATAGTAATCCAAAACTTTACGATGTTTGCCCCAGTTTAATAATTCGGCCTGTGTCTCAATCAATGGCTCAGCAATAATTTTGCTCGCTATATCTTGTTTAGAAACAGCGACTTTTACTCCACCTTTGGCGGTAATAATGAGTGGGCTTGCTGGTGAGGAAATTAAGCTTAAGGGATCGTTACCCCATAGCCTGGGATAATATCCTTGAGTGATTGTCCAGGACCAATTATCGTCCACCAGCGGAGAAATGTTTTCATCGTGTTGGCCTAATGCTAATCGGGTAATTCAGGTATCCAGCCGTGATGTAAATAAGGTCCCGCGAATATTTCTTCATTGCTGTAGCCTGATTCTTTCATGGCTTGAGTGGTATAACGTAATGGTGTTGCCAGTACCGTCTGTGCGGTTGTCATATAGACTTTGGCGAAGATGTCATCAATATCTCTCACATCATCATCCAGCTCAATATTAAGCTGCAATAAGAAATCCGTGGGTTGTAGCCAGATAATTTTACTGACGGATTCCCCCAGATTACGGTTGTTTTTTAAGAAAGCCGTCAGACTTTGCTGCACTAATGTCTTATTGATCTCAGTTTCCCGACTAGGAAGTAGATAAAGCCAGTAATTGCCTCTCAGCGTTAATTGTTGGCTATCTGGCGTTTTAATAAAACTATATTCACGTTTCTGTTTGTTATACCAGTATTCATAGCGTTCGCTTTCAGGCTCACGAACTAGCTGTACATCGTTAAAGAAAAAATAATCTGCATTGTTGTCGTTATTGTTATCGCTACTGTGCAAATCCAGTAAGGCGCGGCGATAATCTTCTGCCCACGGCATATATTTTCGGCTGAGTTCCTGCTGTAACTGATGACGGCCATAGTCAGGATTAACCCCTGTGACAAACACCGTTGATAGCTGATCAGCACGTCAACATAGGTGGGGTTGTCGATTTTGAGGGTGGTCCAGGGACTGCTGAGTTGACTTATCCAGTGGACCATTTCTGCCAGTCGGGCCGGGTTCAGGATCGGGCGCAGTGCATCATCGTTGTCTTTGTAACGACTGTCAGGGATCACAATCAGTTGTTGCGTTTCCGGGGCCGGGATTTTGGTTAATTCATTGGCGGAAGGGTATTTGACATCAAATATACTCGTAAAATTCTCTTTCAGTAGCGTGACAATGTTATTCCAACTTAAAGCACGGTTACGATGGGACAACCGAGGTGGAATTCGTGTGAGAAACGCGGGTTCTGTTTCTTTCGGACGCCCATTCCAGGAAGCCCAAGGTTGCGTCACACGGCTAATGGCGGCGGATGTGCTGACTGTCTGCTTGATACTGTCGGCAACCAAGCCATTGATAAAGTGATCATTTTCAATGCCTGCCGGGTTGATTAATGTGGCGGTGGTGGCGTTGTACAGTATGCCTTGCATTCTTGGGTAATCTTGAGGGGCGGTCTGCTGAGTTATCTCTGTTTTCAGCCAGTATCGTCCTGCCGGCATCAAGGCTGCTTGATTTGATGCATCCTGTGGCAATAATGTACTCCATATCCCCCGGTCAAACAGATTATGAGTTTGATCATGAACCAGTTGATTTAATGGTTGCCAGATGTTTTGTTGATTCAGATAAGACCAAGATAGCGTGAGTTCTTGAGTACCGACCAATTGCCAGTATAGGGATAAGGTTTGTCCCGGTAACACGTTGGTGAAGCCCAAATAGAGTGTGTCATTGGCGAATGAAGGGAGTTCTGCGTTTGGGTTTCCCCAACCAAAAGGCGTCAGGGGATAAACGGTGTATTGCTCAGTTTTTACTTTAGCGCTGAATATGATTTGCAACGCACTGATTTGTGGGGTGTAGGGTAAATTTTTACCGGTCGGATCTTTCCAGTATTGGGTGTGCATAAAATCTTGTTCAGTCAATTCTATGCGCACTGACGCAGGCCAGTCATTGGGGGATGGGCTATCAGTAACGGAATAGTCCATTGCCGGTAAGGTAAAACTCAGGCTTTGCCTTTGAGGTGCATCGGTTCCGCCAAATAATGATGGGGTGCCAGTGAGCTTCTTTCTTTCCTGAGACGTGACTAAATAGCCTTGGACTTTAAACGCGCTATTATCAGGTTCAGGGGTGTACCCTTTATACCACGCTTTAAAATTCATTGTGGGTAAACCAACCCATTGTGGCGTCAGGGTAAGCGTCGCGTTTTCAGAACCGTACCATTCAGGGGCGATCAGATTAAAGCCGGAACCCAACGAGGGAAATTGTCCGAAGGGGAAACTGGTTTTATCTGTTTGTTCAGTTCCGCCATCGGAAGCATAGCGCACACTGCGGTTACCGTTAATCTTGATTTCAACGCCGGTAATTTTGGGCAGTGTGGGTTGCTGAGTTGTGCCTAATTTTAATACCGGCACGTCGAATGTCATACCATCAAGGTTATCTGGCGGGCTGATAGGATCAGCCGTGGATGATAATCCCAGTTCAATATTCTTTTTGTCGATAAGTTTTACCGACAACGATAACCAGTGATCTTCTGCACTGATTTTAGCGGTGAGATGTTCAGCTTGACCTGCCCAATCGTTTTCCAGCGTCAATGTGATGTGACGTTCTCCAGCGGACATAGCAAATAAAGATGAAGTAATCAGATAACCGGATAGCACCGCCACATCATTGGCTGTTGGGCTAAAAAGTTGAATGCCGTTTTCGGGTAATGCCATGTTATCCGAAAGGCTAAAGGGGATTGCCGATTGCCAGCCATCCTTATCTTTTCGGTACCAACGCAGGTCGGTCAGTGCTCCTTGATTCGCCAATAAATCCGCGTCTGACGCATACTGTAACGAATTACCGGCGCTATCTTGCCCGGCATCAAACAGCGTGCCTTGTGCTACCAGAAATTCTGCGTTATCCGTATTCAGGCTAACGCTGATGGCAACGCTATCCGCTTGGGCGTTTTTGGGGTTTAGTCCCAGTAATTCTCGATAATAAAGATCACGGTGTCGCGCTGGGAAAGTGTTTAATAAGCGTTTGGTTGTTTCTAATAGTTTTAAAAAAGCCAATATAAACGCCTGATGTGGCGGTAAAAGGCCATTGGCTTGATTAACTTGTTGGTAAATACAAGCTAATTGCTGAGGATTATTTGCCTGAATAAAGTAAAAACTGTCCCAGAACTGTTTTTTATCTTGATCGAAAGGAATGATGGCGGCGTATTTTTTAAGCCAGTTTAAAATATCCAGCGTACTTCTTTCATCAAGTTTAAAAGCAGTATTTGGCACGATAGCGGAGAGTTTATTATCTAACTCGGCTTGTCCCATATTTATACCACCTGTTATTTAAAAATAAGGTTGAAAAGGTTATTTATCCGACACTGACGATATATTGGCTGGCATCCAATTGAGCAATGGTGACCATTCCCATACCGGGTATTGGGTGGCTCGGAGTAATATATTGCGCTTGAAATTGGACCTTTTTTTCGTCACCCACAATGGCGATCTTTTTGCCTTGGATCTGGGCGTGCCCACTGCCTCTAATGGTTGCCGGTCCCAGAAGGGTGACTTGCCGGTTGCCGAATAACGGTTCAAATAGCAGATTGTCGCCATCCACCACACATTGTTTACTCATAGGTTCACCCACACCTGGCCTTCGCTAACCTCAAGGATGCCATCAATTTGTTGGTTGATTTCGCTGCCTCTCAGGGCGTAAGTCACCTGAACATGCAGGGTATTGGGTAAGTCTGTTCTTTGATTTACCTGAATCATCGTGATTTGCGCGCGCGGTTCATAGCGCAGTACCCGTTCTTCAATTCGAGTTTGGATTTCTGCTATCAGTGCATCATTAATATTGGCAAACAGATAATCATTCAGGCCACAACCGTAATCTTCACGCATAATGCGTTCACCGGGTTCAGTGAGAAAAAGAATTTTCATGCTTTGGCGAACATTCTCTGCACCTGATGCCATTTGGACTCCGGTAGGTATTTCTGGATGCGTATTATCTTTAATAAAAAACTGTGGCGGAAAAGCCCAACCCCGGCCATAAATATCGGCTAATATGTTGTTTGTCATTTCGCTGTCCTATTATTGTGTTAAGTTAATTTTCGCACCTTTAATATCGACGCCGGACTTTCCAGTGGCTGACAGGGATTTTTCAGCCTGTAGGTTAATTTCCTGAGCTTTGGTGATAATATTCTTCGCTGAATTTATCGTAATATCTTTATCCTGTTGCAGTGATAACGCATGTTTTCCGCTATTAAGGGCGGCGATTTTATCTTGATGATTGAACACTAATGCTTGTTGATTATCCCCTTGTTTAATGATCAGGGTTTTTATTGGATTTTTTTCACTGGGTTCTATTGGTGTTTTATTTTTCGGGTTGTGCATAGCGCCTAATATCACCGGGAAGCGGGGATCGCATTCAAAGAAACCGATAATCACCTCATCCCCCGGTTCCGGGTAGAAACAGAACCCGCTTTCATGACTGGCATAAGGTTTACCCAGTCGGGCAAAAAGTACGCTGTTGGTTAAGTTTAACGCCGGTATCCTGACCGGAATTCTGTCCAGTGACTGCTTGTCTTGTTGGTATTTTTCCACAATCCCCACATGTAGTTCTTTAACCTGCGGAACAGGCGGTTCTGTTTCCGGCAACAGGCCCAGAGTTAACCGGGTGCGCCAGCCTTGCCGCTGATTGATGGTCTGACTGACGCCGGTGATAACGCTTTTACCATCCATTGCCTGACCAAAGCCGCTTAACGTCAGAACATCCCCCGGTTGATAGCGGCTATTCCCTGCAACTTCAACATTGCCGGAGACGTTATGACTGCGTAGGTTATTCATCATGCCTTGAGCAAGGTATTTGGCTTGTTCATTATCTTGCGGATAGCTAAAAACCCATTGCCATGTCTGATCAGTTAAGGTTGCCAGACTGTCTGGCGCGAGTTGACCACTGCCAAGCCGACTGTTTTTTGCCTGAGTGGCTTGAGACAGTTTTTGTTGTGCGATATCCCAGGATTGTACGCTCACCGTTTTGGGGCTGTGCCGGTTATCCCATTGCAGATCTGCCTCAAACAGCACAGTGTCTTGATCGCTGGCACGTTGTTTAATGGTGTGCATGGTTGATTGATTAAGTGATTCTGGCGTCGTCAGCGTGACCGTCTCGTTACCGGGTAATAACCAGATATTGGTAGCGGCCAGCCGGTTTTTTAAGAATTTCCAGTCATGGCAGCGAAACTGGACCATCTGCTCATGTTCAGTTTTAAGCTGAGGTGCCTGTTTTATCGTGACCGGTATACCCGCCTGACTGAATAGTTTTCTGATAATGGCTTCGTCACTTTGTTGGCTGAATAGCTGTGAATGGAAATTGTCAGTGAGTTTTTGCAGTGGATGTTTCGCTATTAGGGTAACCAGACTGTCCTGACCTTTGAACTTAAGCGCTTGCCGAACAATGATCCCCTTAAACAACACGGTTTTTTGCAGTTGCACGATCAGTTCTTGATTGGGCCGACAGCTTGTGAGTTCAGCTTGCGCTTTGGTGGCAAAAATCGCGTTGGCGTCACCGGCTACGCTAAGCGTGATATTGGCTGTGGGGATACCGTTGATTTGGTGGTTTACGGTCAGACTAATGACAGAAAATTGGCTGAGTGTTTTTCCCGCTATTTTAACCTCTATCACCGGTATCTTCATGCGTCCCCCTGTGCCTGTAGCGTTTGCCCGGGGGTGAAATCATCAAGATTATCCAGATTGTTTTGCCAGGCGAGGGTGAGGTAATCAATGCCGCCTGCCAGAGAAGCCCCGGCGCCTAAGGCGATTAACGGCAGAGAGAGCATATCGGTCACGCTGACTGCGGTGATCGGCGGTGATTTTAACTGCTGTTCAGTGGCTTGAATAACAAAGCTTTCATCCGCGATCAGCGATAAAGTCGCGCTGGCTCGCAGCGGAGTGGCGTCCCGATCAAACAGGGTGTAATTGATGGTGAGATCACTGGCCCGGCAAGCGAAATAACCTTTGTTTTCCCAACGCATTTTGCCCCATTTGATTTTGAGGAAGTGGGGCACGTTGGTGCTGGCATCCACCGTACACAGGGCTTTCAGGGTTGCGAGTTGGGTTTCTACCGGGATAGTGTTGCCCGGCATAGTGGCGTCAAATAGCAGGACTAACGTCAAACCGGCGGGTTGTGATAGTACATAGCGGCTGCTTTGGCTGGTATTGTTAACGCTTGCATCCTGTTGGTAGCGGGTTTGATAATCGAGCTGAATCCCATCAGGGTTATACATCGCCTGTAAGCTGCCTACGGAGATTTTCCCCTCCCGGTCTTTAAAGGCGGTCAGGGTGAGTTTGGACAGGCTGCGTTCAATTAAGCTCATGATAGCCTCCTGTTTCACGCAACGCCTCTAACACTTCCCGTTTGACTATCTCGATCAGGCGGGCGTTATCCAGCGTCTC
This sequence comes from Photorhabdus kayaii, assembly GCF_025384895.1. Classification (NCBI taxonomy): domain Bacteria; kingdom Pseudomonadati; phylum Pseudomonadota; class Gammaproteobacteria; order Enterobacterales; family Morganellaceae; genus Photorhabdus; species Photorhabdus kayaii. The sequence goes on along the minus strand of NZ_JAJAFZ010000008.1, from coordinate 100,069 downwards.
TTGGGCTAATGACGGCGGCGTGATGGGATTACGCTCGGGATCAGTGACTTTGGCCTGAATAATCAGCTGCTTAATTTCGACGGTCATATTTTCACTCCTAACCAGCGCATATCTTGATAACGCAACTCAAGTGAATTCACCAAAACGGCGTTGCTATTGGCGTCAAAGTCGCCGGTGGACCAGCGCACCGGTAGCGCGTTGCTTAATGTCCAACTTGCCACGGGTAATGAATTTTCATTCAGTAACATAATCACGACATCGGCATAGACCGCTTTTTCGCCACGCAGGACACGATCAAACACCAATGTGAGGGGGGTCACTGTCATCACGCCACGCTCTAACATCAGACTGCCATGTTGGATTTTTTCGGCCAGCCAGGTATTTCTGGCGTTTTCCCCGCCCTGGCTGTGTTGGCTAGTTTGCAACTCACGGCTCAGGCCCGATATCCGTTGAAAGGCGATATCCAGCGGGCTGGGAATGTTGTTAAAAAGAAAACTGGCGATAAAACGGTGCGACACTGCCGGGGTGTAGAGGTTGTTCATATTTTGCCTCTGTTTAACTTAGCGGGTGATACCGATATAGGTATCGAATGTCAGGTTTAGCTCAATAAATTCTGCTGGAATTAAGACCGCAAGGCTGATTTTGATGATCATTTTTCCGGCCTGTATATCGGCTTCACTCATTGATTCACCCACACCCAATAACACCTTGAACGCTTGATCTTCTTGGGTTCCTCGTAGCCCGCCGTTTAACCATAACTGGCGCAGCCAGTTATAGGCTTGCCCTTTAAACTTCATCCAGGTGATGGCGTTATTGGGTTCAAAAACGAAAGCCCGGCCGAGTTGAGTCATATGGGTTTCGATATAAGAAACCAGACGACGGATCTGGATATAACGCCAGAGGGAACCGGGGGTGTTGTCCAAAGTTCGGCATCCCCAGATCCTGATGCCTTTGCCGGGAAAACTGCGGACCAGATTCAACGAGGCGCCATCCGGGTTAAAGAATGCATTCGCTTCAATATAAGCGCGTACCGGGCTAATCACTTTGGCTAACGCGATGTTGGCCGGAGCGGTCCATACGCCTTGTTGATTATCGTTGCGCTGGATGACGGCAGCCACTGCGGCGGTCGGTGAAAGTACGATAGGATTTTGCGCATTATCCTGATAGGCGCTTTTTAGTCGCGGCCAGTATACGGCACCCCATTGTTGATCTGCGGAAGAAAACTGTTTTAAACATTCAGCGGCTAATGTGGGGTTGTCCGGGGCATCCAATAACCCGATGATACCGCGTCGGCTCTTGCAAAGATTGAGTACCGATTGCCAAAATTGTAACCAGAGATCTCTTTGAGTATAGGAAATATCTGTCTGATTAAAGCGGATAACATCCGGGGTGATAATCAGGGTAATGTCGTTTTCTGCGGAAATCGTTTGTGTCAGCCACGCTTGTTGCAGAGCGGTGATCAATGACGGAAAATCGCTCAATTGTTTTTCGGTACCCAGTGACAGCACATAAGCTTGTTGACCGCCGTTTTCAAAGAAATGGCGCACGGAATAGTACATTAATCCTGACTCAGGAAATGACCGGGCAAAATCGGCCAGACTGTTAAGTTTGATAGCCGTTTTATTGACCATCGATAAGGTATAACCAATAAAAACCGGTATACCGATAAACGTGTCATCTTGCTTTGGGGATATCAGGTTTTCTGTGACGGTGACGCTCGGCTGTGTTATCTCCATTTATCGTCTCCTTAACGACTGAATAGACGCGGTGTTTAACCGCGTCTCAGTACGATTACTGGAAGTGGCAGTATCTTGGGGATTCGCAACCGGCAGGATATAACAAGGTCCACCGCCATTTTGAAAATAAAGTTTTACCGCATCACTACTTGTTGTGTAGGTACCGACAGCTACAGCGTAATTGTAACCGGAGCTTGTATCACCCGCGTTAAGAGCGATATTGGTTGTAGCAACAACTGTTGTATCGCCCACAACTTTCCCGGAAGGCGGAGTGGGAGGCGGTGGCGTTGGTTTGGTCGATGTGATGGCGATTGACGTAATACAACCGACATTAAACAGATTGGTAAAATCCAGCCAGCTACTAACACGTATCGCTTTTGGTGTTGCGCTGGTTTTTTTAGGCTGGAAGCGGCCAATAAAAACAGGTATTGCGGTGTTCCCGTGGCTGATAGAGAGCGATAGTGACGCATCTTCTTCAATATAAACGCCGGGATAGGTCGTTATTGTCGATCTATTAAGGTGCTTGAATGGTGACTCGATCCGCGACCAGCGCGATTTCTTGAATGGCAATATCATTGCTGGTGGCGTCAAAAGAAGGGGAGGTGAATGACGTTGGGAAGGCATTTGTCACATTCCAGGTCATTAGAATTTCGGTGCCGGCTTCGTTGGTCAGGCTAATGGCGATATCTTTTTTCTCAACTTGATTAAGTTGAATAGAATTAATCCAGTCAAAAAGCTTAGTGTCGCCGGAGAAGACTCCTTTACGCAGGGTAATATTGATCGATTGACGTTGGCCCGGCATTTTATAGTAATTACCGGTACCATCTTTATATTCGATGACGTCATGAGAAATATCGAGCCCGGAAACGTTGTTAAAAGGGATCTTCTCATCACCAATAGAGACAACAAACCGATAAGCAGGAATGGGATAGTCAACAGTAATTTGTTCTGGAGTTATAGCCATGATTTTTTCCTTGATTGTTTACATTTGAAATATAAGGAAAACGTCTATTATTTTGTTTTCCTTAGTACCTAACGATTGGGTATAGCTACCGCAACAACCTGATTTAGAGAGGTTATTTTTTATATAAAATAATTTAAAGCCTATTTCTCTTCATTACAAAAAGGCCAAGTAAAATAGCCTCAATGTGCTAGGTAGTTATTTGACGATTATTTAAATCACCTCTCGTGAAACGAAATAATTATAGATACGGAATTTCCAAGTGCGATTATCAATTAATAATAATAAAGATTGTTAATTGATATAGCAGGTTTTGATAATTTTATGCATCAGCATATCTTGATTGATTTCTATAAACAGGGAAATAAAAACGCCCGTAACTTTAATCTGGATTAATACTTCAAATCCATAGGGTATATCACTATTTCATTTTGGTACAATTGACGCTATGTAACGTCATGGCAGTTCCGGCAAAGCAAAGGCAACAGCCATGAGCTTATTGTTGGGAGCCGGTGGATTATCCAAAAGGTCCAGTACATATAAACTGTCTTTCTCTGTCAGTTCAAGCCGTTCGTTCTCATCGATAATCTTCCGCGCTGCCGAGACGACGTTGCGGATCACAAATTCGGTCAGATTGGTGTGTTGTATGGCTGCTGCACGCATCAACAGTGATTTTTCTTCAGAGGCAATACGCAACGATATACGGTCATTGGTTTCTACTGGGATTTGAGGCATGATTGAAGTTCTCCATTTTGTACGCATTAAAATAGTACATTAGATGTGGGTATATATCCTATGGATTTCAAGTTGCCTCTTTGTTGGCTGCACTCGCTCACTCCGGTCACATAGTTACCTATGCTCCCGGGGATTCACTCCCTTGCCGTCGCGATGCATCTTGAAATCCATAGGGTATAATTAATTAAATTTGCTACGTTTAAGATTTATCTGAAAATAATTATTCAGATGATCTGATGCTATGAGTTTGAAATCCATAGGGTATATGTATTTAATCATAAATTTGAAGAGTAGGTATTTAATTGAGATCTATTTTCAGATTTGTCTTATTTTTACCACCAATAATACCCAGAGACTTTCATATCTTTGGAGGTAAAGGTGTTTGCTTCAATTGAGGGCTTATTGAATGGCAACCAACTAGATTTAGTTTTTATATTTATGATATTAGGGGCTGCGGCTATTTTCTGATAGTGAAGTTGCCATTGATTTTCCTCTGGGTTAAATTTTAAGAATGCAAAACCATAGGTATTTTCCATAACTTTGTCATCAGCTTCGTGATATCCATAATCGCGGAATTCCATTGCCGTAATCATACCCATCCCGTGATCAATATTTTGATTATTATATTCAACGTCTTCTTGACCACCTTGTACGTGCCGAACCCGGAGAGTATCTTTATTCATTTTATCGACCACAAATGAACATCCACTGAAATTTGGGGTAAATACATATTGTGGATGGCGACTGAGATTGGGTTGTACCGGGATATCAACATATCCTCCTTGTGGTGCCCAATAAGCTGAAATAGACATCTCTTTATCCGGCATTTCTTCTTGATAGGTATCGACAATTTTTAATGCGTTGAATGGCAGAGTTTCATCCGATGGTTTAATTTGTAGTGCCTTGAACACCAGATCTCCGCCTCCTTCTTTGTTATTTAAAATATCTTTTACTCCTTCTGACATTTTTATTTTTTGCGGATTAATTAAATCGGTAATAATCGGTTGTGAAGTCAGTGTGCTTTCACTTAATATATCAGACATTGCTATGGAATTGGCGCTATATTGTTTTTGTTTCGCGGGGGATGGAATAAAAGGTTGTGCGCCTTTTATATTTCGTTCATTCCCTGTTCTTAATTTTTTCTTTAACGGTAAATCTAATCCTAATCCCAATGTGCAACTATTCATATTATATTGGTTAGAATGTGTCGAATATTTTTTCGATCTGTTTCCTGAATGGTTAACTTTTTCACTATATTTGCTGTTTGGCATATTATTACCTGTTAGTTTTTGGTGAGGGATTTATTTTATTATCATATGATTGAATGGAAATAAAATTAAATACCAATTAATTTTTCAGAATTTTCTTTGGAGATAATAATACCGACGCCATTTATTTCAATAACAGTACTCTGGCTATTTTGCCATTTTGAAAGAATATCTTTTATTTGTGGTAAATAATTTGAATAGGTAATGCCTGAAACAGCAAGTGTTATATTTTTGTTTTCCTGACTTTCATTATTGACTGTAGCGAATTCAGTAATCAGATTAACTTTAGCCAAAGCAAGACGAGCATCTTCTGTACCACCTAAATCGGCACATAATTTATCTACCAGAGCTTGGTTGATTTGTGAATTATTTAGGTTGGGTTTTTGATCTACAGAAGCGGAAATGTGGTTAATTGGTGTAATATTGTCTTTAATATTTTGCAGTTTCATCGGTACGGTAATGGAATACATTAGAGATAGGCGAGGGCGATTACCGAGAGCTTGCCAGAAATTACCCAAGCTATTTAAATTCTCCTGTTGGGGAATAATTCGAGTATAGGCACCGGGAATGCCGGTTAATTGACGGTTGTTAATTAATGCATTTAGAACACGAGTCATCACTTGCGCCGCTTGATTATTGGGTTGGCTATCCGGGTTTGAACTGTCGCTTGATGGTTTACTGGCATCCCAGTAAGTAATTAAATAGTTACAATTGATATTGACCCAACCCGGTAATAATGTGCTGGTCATTGGGTTATAACGTCTTGGTTCGGCAGAACGTAATTGTAAATCTTCATTGATGTCATAAAGAAATACACTGACCGTCGGTTCCGATTGAATAGAATTAATTTCGGGTAGATCAAAGCGGATATCAATTTTATTGCCATTGATATTTAGATACTGGGATAAAACAGTATTTAATACATTATTTACTTCAATAATCGCATTGTCAGAAGCAATTAGGGTTGTCATGTTTATTCCAATTTTGTTAAATGTTTAAAAAACCAATCGGCCAGTTTTATTGAGTTCGAGTGTAACGGCTCGATTTATATGTTTATTTTCGATCTGTTCACAGTGGTCATTTTTCGCTAACATTGATGCTAATAGCGCAATATTTCTGATATTAGCCCCGGTTAAATCAGCTCGTTTAGCCAAATGGGTAAAATCAATGGTATCGGATAATTTAATTTTTTCCGGCCAAATGACTTGCCACATTTTTTTACGTAATGTTTCATCAGGATAAGCAAAACGGGTAATAAAGGTAAAACGGCGATTAAAGGCGCTGTCTAAATGGCTACGATTATTGGTGGCTAAAATCACTAATCCCGGATAATTTTCCAATCGCTGTAATAAGTAAGAAACTTCAATATTAGCATGTCGGTCTTGAGCATCTTTGGTTTCACTGCGTTTGCCAAATAGCGCATCCGCTTCATCGAAAAATAGCACGCCGGAATCTGCTTCGGCCAGATCGAAAATACGGGAGATATTTTTTTCCGTTTCACCGATATATTTATTCACCACGGTAGAGAGATCCACTTTAATCAAATCAACGCCAAGATGCCCGGCAATCACTTCGGCGGCCATGGTTTTGCCGGTACCTGATTCTCCATAAAATAGTGTGCTAATACCGGTGCCATAACCGATTTTTTCCTGAAATCCGGTAGCCAGAATTTGGTCGCGGTAATGAATGGCGGCAATAATCTCTTTTAATTGTTGCGCTAATGTGTCTGAAATGACTAAATCATTAAAGCTGCGTTTGGGGGTTATTCGTTGCGCTAATTTACCGAAATTCTGTTGAGCACGGAAACTTAATGCTTTACGCAGATCGATTTCTTCCAATTGGCCTTCCGGTTGTCGGAGTATTTGGTATTGATTCGCTTCTTTAAGGATTTGCGGTAATGTTTCTGCGGTAAATGAAAAACGTTGGCATAATTGAGTAATATTTATTTTCTGGGCGATATTATCCGATAAATTGGCTTCCAGCATGGTTTTTTTATCTGCCAGAGTCAGGGCTGGCATATTAATTTGCACTATTGGTAAGTGTTTAATCCACACTAATGAATCTTGTGGTTCTGCCAGACAAACCACGCGTAATTTGGGCTGATTCAATAAAGTGGAGAATTCGCTATGCAATATTTTCTTTTCATCTTTTAGCAAAGAAAAGTTGCGAATTAATAAACAGCCATTATGTAATCGTGCTTCCCGTACAGCATCTATCAGCAAGTTAGGGTTATTTTCTTCCGGCAGTTGAGCTAAGTCTAGAGTTAATGTACTGATATCATGAAATGCCATGATATTGCTTACCGCCAATTCTCTGGCGCTATCTTGTTTTCCTCTGAGTATGACTAGCGGGCGTAGTTCATCGGTTTTATTTAATAATATCTTTTCAAGTGAAGAGTAAAGGGATTGTGGATACCAACAGTGTGAGGCAGGAGAATGCCAATAAGCACAAGTTGTCAGGGGGGGTAAAATAACCCGTTGGCCTGATAAGAAATGCCAGACAGCACTGTGAGTTAGAAATTGAGTTTGTAACCAAATAGATTCTTCGTGGTTATTAAGCCGTAATAGTTGATGACTGATTAATGGTGTTTGCGGTAGAAAGCTATTTTGTCGTAATGGCCGATCACTTTGGCGTTGGTTAAATAATTCAATGGCTAAGTCAAAGCTAGGCCACTGTTTTCTACTGTTACCGTGCAGAGCCGCAAATAACGCATGATAACGGCTATCGAAATGGGGTAATAAACCTAATAATAAAACATCTCGTTCAAATTCAGTGAGTTCAAAACGTTCAACTAATTGTGATAATGCATTGGGGTTTTCGTCGATTTCAGGGAAATTAATAATATCATCCTGTTTGGTGACCCAATGAGGAATGCTTTGTGGTTTTGCCAGCCGCTGGTTTAATTCATCTTCGGTAAGGAGAAAATTCTCCGGTAAATAATCGTATTTTTCTCCATGTTGGTAATAGTAATATTGTAATCGTAGATCAATACGTTCCAGATGGGGATAAATCCAGCGTAATTCTGTTGCCATGTAATGGTTGTTTTTAAGTAGAGAATTCATATAAACCTGTTAAATATTTTGCCAGTCGATTAATAAAGAGTGATCCAGCCAGGGAAGTTTGGCGATATTTAATGGCCACGGCCATTCAGTCAGCAATGCATCAAATGGCTGTTGCTGGATGGTGATTTTAATTTCTTGCTCATTTGCTAATAATTCACCCGGTCGTTGTAAGAATAATTGGCGGACATCATTGCCGCTTAATTTTTTCCAGCCGGGAAGTTGAGCAATAATGGTATCCAGCCATTGCGAGGTGATTAATTTTTTTTCTGGTTCAAGCAAGATTGATTCACTGTTTTCATCAGCCGTTAATCCACATAGAACGTTATTGAGTCTATTACGTTCTATCGATGTTTCTTCGGTTTCCCAAATCAGATAGTCAAGGAAATTAGCAGCATGGTATTGGGCTTGTCGATGGATAAATTTTTCCCCCTCAAGTAGACCAAGTTGATTAAACAACGCGGGTAGCATCGGCCAGAGAATTAATATTCCGGCATTACTGATTTGATATGGAACGGTTTTTTCTGGTAATAAAACCGATTCAGATTGTGGCTTGTTGATAGTTTGAAGTTGATTGCGGCTATTGCTTGTAATATGTGTATTATCTGATGTTGATAGTATTTTCTGATCTTCGGTCATGACCTTCTGATTTACCAGAGATTGATGTTGCTGAACGTCTGAAAAATTAACATTATTCGTGGCTGATTTTTTACCGGGTGTATTTTTATCTATGCGGCTTGGCATAAAGCATTCCAATAGATATTGGTATTCCTCAACCGACAGATGTTTTTGGCAAAGCTGTGAAACAGAAATGGTTTGCCAGAGTTGTTTTAGCCAACTATTTAATGGCGTGTTTTGGCTCATAGCTTGGCGAAATAGCTTAATAATAGGATCGGTATTAAGTACGCCGTTATTAAGTTCAGTGATAATACGTGAAATGATTTTAGCATCGGGTTTAGGTATTTCCTGAATATTATGCCGCTGTAGATATTCCAAAGCGTTGAGTATCAGTTGTGCGGAGGAGGCAAGCTCCTCCTGATGTTGTGGTTTGTTTACTTTTTCGGATAATCTACGGTTAATGGCAATGAATAAAGCGGGTTGTTTGATAGCCAAAAGTCGTTGTATACCGTGTTCAGATAGACAGCTTTTTGCCAGTAGCAATATCCATTTGTTCTCTATCTGTGTTAATTGGTGAATGAGTTTATTAATATGAATGTCTTTATTATGTGTTATTGTCTCTAGTGTATTTGGTTGGGAATCTTTTTGATATAAAAAATGAATGAAATTCTCCGCATCAATTAAATAATTATCGCAGAATGCGGAAGAATTATCGGTAAATTTATTAAATGTTGGTTTATTCAGTAGAGTTTCTTCCTGATGGTTGTTTATCTGATATTGGTTAAGTGCTTTATTCAGCTCAACCTTGAGGCGAGCAGGGAATAATGAATTAAAGTCATGGAAACTTATTTCACCAAGGTCCAGAGTTAATTTCTCTAAAGAGATATCCTGATAAATGTTATATTCATCAAAGTATGAATTAAGTAATTGATTTATATTGGCCTGATTAAGCACGGAGCCATGCAATACTTTTTTAGCTAGCTGTTGATTATTAGCTGAAATAGTAATGGTAATCCGGTTTAACAGATTTGGCTCCGAAGTCATATTAATATATCCTTGGTAATGAGTAAATAATAGGTAATTTAAATCTGTGTTCGTGGAATGAAATTAAAGTTTCATAATAAAGGCTAATAGATAATAAGGCGGAACTACATCAACGCTATGATAATGTGAAGGGGATGATGCTGTTGCTTGGTGATTATGTCCTTGTCCTCCCCCTGTGTCTGATGTGTATGCGTAATAAGGATTACTATCTTCAGTCATTATTCCAGAATTAATGTGATTATTTATTTCTTTTGTTTGGCTCCACCATTGTGAATAATTATATCTTATTCCATCACCATACCGATAAGCCATACCTCCAATATGTTTATGACTAGGTATTTGTGACTCTGTTAATGTTGTATTTTGCACATTAACAGTGACAGAAACTTGAGTTGATTTTGTATTTTGGGGATATTCTTTTTTATCACCTCTACCTCCGGCACAATAATAGCTTTTTCCTTTATCAGAAAAATCATTTCCACACATGACAAAACGATTTCTTAAGTCTGGGGTTCCATTATTACCATTACAGAAAGCCCATCCAGTAGGAGCGCTATCACCAGAAAACATCACAATCATTCCTCTGGGAAGTACTTTAGTGGGATCAATACTGACACCATTGGAATCAACGGTAATACCATTACCTGCTTTGACAGCCACATAATCGTAACCTACATCAATGCCATTACCATGGCAAATTGATATTCCATTGTCTCTGTCAACCAAACCATCACCCATCTTTACAGATAAAACATCATTTTTAGGTTCTAATATTAATGGAGAATAGGCTACGTTGATAGGTTTTCCCATTTTCAAACTGACACCCTTATCGTCTACCTTAATTCCCTCACCAGCTTTAACTTTTACACCTTCATTAACTATTTCAATACCGTGATAATTACCGACTTCAAGTTTGTCGTTGTTAATTCTCAATCCTCTGCCAGCATTGACTGCTAATCCGCTATTATCAGCTAACAGGCTTTTATTCTTGATTTTTACACTTAATCCATTTTCATCTGCCTTTAAACCGCCGTTGTCGTTAAGTTTTACTGCTAGTGCATCGTTATTATCCAGTTTCAGGGCTGAATTTGGGTTATCCGTTTGACCCGGAGCTTTACCAACAGCCCGGCGACCCATATCAGCAATATTAATCAGATCGGCATAATCGGTTTGTAATGGAATACTGCCTTCTTTAAAGCGTCTTTTTAAATCATCTGCTGATGGGCCATTTGATTTGATATTTTCCATATTGGATTTTGCATTAGATAGATTAGATTTTTTTTCCATTTTTATCATCCTATGTGATGTTAAATTATTATGATTTAAATATCTTGTAGATGTTTCTGTATAATTAAGCATAAAAAAATATTTAATCTTAAAATAAGCCTTTTGTGGTGCTATATTAATTCGTTTTTATATTGGATAAATTAGTTTCTATTTTTGCTACTGTCTTTATTAATAATTGCATTGAGTTTAGTTATGCCTACGGCTTAGGCACATATAATAATTGATTACTTTTTATGACTGCTGCATTCCATTGATCGCCAGATTCACCAATGACCTCGATACATTGCTGTTTAGTGGCAATTCGCATATTACCAATACCGGTTGCATCAGAAGGCAGGCGTCCCAAGGTTAAGGTCTCTAAAATATGGTATGCTTCGTCTCCTAAAGGGGCGTCATTGTTCTGCCAGCGTTTATAGGTGCTGGCAAAATCTTTAAAATGCTCCGGTGATAACCAGTGAATAATCATTGAAATATGTGCGGGGAATTCAGCTAATATTTCTGTTTTCACCCAAGATTCCAACTTATAAGGATCAACTTTGTCATTCTCAATTAACTGACGATTCACTACCACGCTAACCACAAATGAAAAGCGGTCAGCCAAGGCATATTTTTCATTGGAGAAGTACCAGCGATAACGCCATGCTTCGGCCTCTTTTGGAAAGTTTTTATTCGGTGAGTCTTGGTTGCGTTTAATTAATATCTTGCCTTGAATACGATCAAATTTAACCACCCGCGCTTTGAGTTCATATTCGGGTGGTTCCGTGAGAACTGTACGAGCTGATATTTTTAGGTCTGGCTCAGAGGGGGTAATCACATATTTCAGCGTGATTTCGTCACCTATTTCAATCATGGCCGGGAAGGGGCTTTGAGCACTGGAACTAATCCAACGTTGATCTTCGGTAGCATTTTTAAACTTTTCATCGGCATAAACCAATTGATAATCCATATCTTCCAGCCACACCGGGCTATTTTGCCAGCGCAGATTACCATCATTAAATTTCTGTTTTATTCTGTCCAGATTGCGTTCCAAATCGCTGCTGTTACGGGTACTAAGGGAAAAGGTATTTCCTGTTACTGCGGTGATCATTTGGCTCCGTAATATAAACTCTCTATCACCTTCAATAATAATCAGATTAATTACCTGACCTTGTAATAACCGACCTGCAATACCTTGCTGTGTGATGATGAGTTGATGATTATTAGAGCCTGAATTCTCTTCAATTATCTTTAGAGCATCAGGTTTTTGTTTATCGTCGAATTTCGTGTCGGGTTTTATCGGCAAAAGTTGACGATGTTCAATTAAATAAAAAGGCAGGCCATCCAGATTAGGTGTTTTACTGAAACATTCCCCGCCCAAACCCAATCGGGCAGCAATTCGTTTTTGCAGTGCCGACACTTTATCAATCCGAATATTATTACGTTGATAGGTCAGTTCCGGTTGTTGAGCCAGATAGCCGCGTTGGGTGTTTAGAAAATCGAGTGTGTTTAGTGTCAATGGTCTGGCTGCGCGATGAGTACCAAAATAGCCTAATAGGTAATTCAGAATTGTCAGTTCCTTGGCATAGTTTTTATCTTTATTATTGCCTTTATCATAATGGATTTGAGAATCATTATTGAGCTTTTCTATTAAATCAGTTTTTATGTTTTGATGGGCTTGTTGGCTGACAGTATCGGCTTTAAAAGGCCATTGAGCACCGTATACGTCATCTCCCCGTTGTTTAAAGGCTAATAGTTTTGGTAAAAGGGCGAGTTCGGCACAGCCGTTAGCTAGCATTTGCTCGAAAGGCAGCATAAATTGATGCAACTGTATTTGCTGTTGGTTGCTGGCATAGGTCTGCAATCCATAGCAAGCCGGTAATTTATTGCTTACCGGATAGTAATCCAGAACTTTACGATATTTACCCCAATGCAGTAATTCAGGTTGTGTATTAATCAGTGGTTCTTCAATTATTTTTTCTTCCACCTGTTGTTTGGAAACGCTAATTTTAACGCTGCCTTTGGCAATAATGGTAAGCGGGCTGTTTGCTGAGGTAATTAATGCCAGTGGATCGTTACCCCATAATCTGGGGTAATATCCCTGAGCGATTTTCCAAGACCAATTATCATCCGACAATGGCGTAATAGTTGTGTCGTGATGAGCTAATGCCAGCCGGGTGACACTCTGAATGCCTTTAATCGCTAATAATCGGTTAACCAAATGACTGAGATTTAATATGGTAGCGCTGGTGTAGTTTTTGGCTTGAGGTAAGGTCGGTATCCAACCGTGATGTAAATAAGGGCCGGAAAATATCTCTTCATGACAGTGACCCTGATCTTTCATGGCCTGAGTGGTATAACGTTCGGGCTTTGCCAGTACTATCTGTTCCGCCGTCATATAAATTTGGGCGAAGATATCAGCAAAATCGATGACGTTATCTTCAAGTTCAATATCAATCTGCAAGGGGAGATCGGCAGGTTGCAGCCAGATAATGTTACTGACGGATTCTCCTAAATTTCGGTTGTCTTTTAGGAAAGTTTTCAGCCTCTCCTCAGCCAGTGTTTTATTCGTTTCAGTTTCCCGACCAGGCAGTAAATAGAGCCAGTAATTTCCTCTTAGTGTTAATTGGCTATCTGATCCGGAGTTTTTAAAACTATATTCACGTTTCTGTTTGTTATACCAATATTGATAACGTTGATTTTCAGGTTCACGAATTAATTGGACATCATTAAAGAAAAAATAACCTTCGCTTGTTTCATTAACCGTGTCGCTGCTATGTAAATCCAATAAAGCCCGGCGATAATCTTCCGCAGTGATCGGGCCACAGGTCAGCGTTTGTTGTGGGCCGAACTCCTGAGGAAAAATACCGTCGCCGGGTGTTTGGTCCTCTGGTCTTGGCGTTAGAAGGTCTCTCAGTGGTAATGTGTGGCGATAGGCCAGATCGGAGGCGCCATAACAACAGGCTTCTAATAAGGTGATACCGGGATCATTTTCACTGGTATTGCTCCAGCATTGGCCGGATTGCTGCTCAATCACTGTTTTGGCCTGAGCGAGTAAGGCATCGAAGGTAATATCGTCTTTGACGATGGGAAACAGGGCATCCTGATGATTCATTGGTTAACTCCTTGGTTTGAGGGACGCTGCTCTGACCAGACTAAAATTAGCACTTCATTATCGGCGGCTTCGATACTTTTACCCACGGCACCTGTGGTTCGGTTAGCGATGGTTAGGCTTAAATCGGTGACACGTTCCACCAGAGGCGATTGTTGGATGGTGGCTAACAACTGGTAGTAGTCAATGTGATTACCGACTGTCACGCCGATAGCCCTATTTTCGCCCCACGGCATATATTTGCGGCTTAACTCCTGTTGTAGCTGATGATGGCCGTAGTCGGGGTTAACGTCAGTGGTAAAAGTCACTTGGTAGTTCACATTAACGTCAACGTAAGTGGGATTGCTGATCTCAAGGGTTGCCCAAGGGCTGCTGAGTTGTTTGATCCATTCGACCATCTCTGTCAGCCGAGCGGGGTTTAACGTTGGACGCAGCGCATCATTGTTATCTTTGTAACGGCTGTTAGGGATCACAATCAGTTGTTGCTTTTCCGGTGCCGGGATTTTGGTTAATTCACCGGCAGACGGGTATTTGACATCAAACAGGCTGACAAATTGCTCTTTTAATAAGGTGACAATGTTGCCCCAACTCAGCGCCCGGTTACGGTGAGATAAACGGGCCGGGAGCCGCGTCAGGAAGGCTTGCTCGGTTTCTTGCGGCTGACCATTCCAAGAGGCCCAAGGTTGAGTTACGCCACTGATTGCAGGGGATGTATTGACCGGCTGTTTAATGTTGTCGGCAGCTAATCCGTTGATAAAGTGATCCTGTTCAACGGTTTCTGCGTTGATCAACGTCGCCGTGGTAGCGTTATACAGTAGACCTTTAATGCGTGGGTAATCTTGGGGGGCAGTCGGATGAGTTATCTCAGCTTTCAGCCAGTAGCGGCCCGTTGGCATCAGAGCCGCCTGATCTGCCGCATCCTGTGGCAATAAGGTGCGCCAGATACCCCGGTCAAACAGGTTATGGGTTTGATCGTGAACCAGTTGATTGATTGGCTGCCAGATATTTTTCCGATTTAGATAAGACCAAGATAAATTAAGTGCTTTAACACCTTCTGACTGCCAGTATAAAGATAAAGTTTGTCCCGGTAATACATTGGTAAAGCCTAAGTAGAATGTGTCATGGGTTAATGACGATATATTTGCTTCGTCCCAATTCCGGTGGCCAGATTGAACTTCAAGATCATTGGATGTTTCGCTAAAAAGTTGAATACCGTTTTTGGGGAATTCAATGTTGTCTGAGTCGCTTAATAGTATTGCTGATTTCCAGACATTACCAACTTTCCGATACCAACGCAGATCGATTAACTTTCCCTGATTCGCCAGTAAATCCGTATCTGACGCATAGTGTAACGAGTTACCGGCGCTGTCTTGCCCCGCATCAAACAGTGTGCCTTGGGCTACCAGAAATTCTGGGTTGTCAGTATTCAGAGTAATTTCGATAGCAACTTTATCCGCTTGCGCTTTTTTGGGTTTCAGCCCTAATAATTCCCGATAATAAAGATTGCGATGCCGGGCCGGAAAGGTATTTAATAATCGATTAGTTGTTTCTAATAACGTTAAAAAAGCCAAAACAAAAGCTTGATGGGCGGGTAATCGACCATCGGCTTTATTCACATTTTGGTAAATATCCGCTAGTTGTTGAGGATTATTTTCTTGAATAAAGTAGAAACTGTCCCAGAACTGTTTTTTCTCTTGATCGAAAGGAATTTCTTTAGCGTAAGCTTTAAGCCAATTTAAAATATCTAGCGTACTTCTTTCATCAAGTTTAAATGCAGTATCCGGCACAATAGCAGAGAGTTTATTTTCTAACTCGGCTTGTCCCATATTTTTACCACCTGTTATTTAAAATAAAGTTGAAGAGGTTATTTATCCGGCAGTGACCGCATATTGGCTGGCAATAAACCGACCTTTGCCCATACTGGGGGCTGTCACATCCGGGCCGCTCGATGGATTATTGGCTGGTTGTGTCGGGGTAAAACGGGCGATAAATTGTTGCCCGACAACAATCACTGTGACTGGACTACGGCAGAAGTTGACCTGCTGGCTGGCATCCAATTGAGCAATGGTGACCATCCCCATGCCAGGAACCGGGTGGCTTGGGGTAATATATTGCGCTTGAAGTTGCACCTTTTTTTCATCACCGACCACGACAATCTTTTTGCCCTGAATTTGAGTGTGTCCGCTACCCCGGATGGTCGCCGGCCCCAGAATGGTGATTTGTCGGTTGCCAAATAACGGCTCGAACAGCAAAGTGTCGCCATCCACCACCAGTTGTTTGCTCATAAACTCACCTGTACCCGGCCTTCATTAACTTCAAGAGCGCCTTCAATCTGCTGGCTGATTTCGCTGCCTCTCAGGGTGTAAGTGACCTGAATATGCAGGGTATTGGGGACATCCATTCTCTGGTTGACTTGGATCTCGCTGATATCGGCGCGGGGTTCATAGCGTAATACCCGTTCTTCAATCCGAGTTTGAATTTCTGCCATCATTTCGTCACGGATATTGGCAAACAGATAATCATTCAGGCCGCAACCATAATTCTCTCGCATAATTCGTTCGCCGGGTTCGGTGAGAAAGAGAATTTTCATATTTTGGCGAACGTTTTCTGCCCCTTCCGCCATTGTGACGCCGGTGGATATTTCAGGATGCGTGCTATTTTTATACGTACTATTTTTATACGCACTATCTTTATACGTACTATCTTTAATAGAAAATTGCAGCGGAAAGGACCAACCCCGACCGTAGATATCGGCTAATACTTTATTAGCTAATGCTTTATTGGCTAATGTTTTGTTTGTCATCTCATTACCTTATTATTGGGTTAAGTTAATCTTCGCACCTTTAATATCAACCCCTGATTTCCCGGAGGCGGCCAGAGACTTTTGCGCCTCTATTTTAATTTCCTGAGCATGGGTAATAAGATTCTTAGCGGAATTAAGCGTGATATCTTTATCCTGTTGCAGAGATAAGGTATTTTTTCCGCTATTCAATGCGAGGGTTTTATCTTTATTATTAAATAGTAATGCTTGCTGATTTTCTCCCTGTTTAATCACTAAGGTTTTCACCGGATTTTTTTCACTCGGTTCTAACGGCGCTTTATTTTTAGGATTGTGCATCGAGCCTAATATCACCGGGAAGCGAGGATCACATTCAAAGAAGCCGATAATCACCTCATCCCCCGGTTCAGGGTAGAAGCAAAATCCGCTTTCGTGGCTGGCGTAAGGTTTACCCATACGGGCAAAAAGGGTGCCGTTGGTTAAGTTTAACGCCGGTATTTTGACCGGAATACGGCCTAATGATTGGCTATCTCGCTGATATTTTTCCACGATCCCGATATGCAGCTCTTTTGCCTGCGGTATAACTTGCTCTGTTTCCGGCAGTAGCCCCAGCGTTAGCCGAGTGCGCCAGCCTTGCCGTTGATTGATGGTCTGACTGACACCGGTGATCATCGCCTGACCATCCATCCCTTGACCAAAGCCGTTTAACGCCAGAACATCCCCCGTTTGATAACGGTTATCGCCTTCGACCTCAAAATTGCCGGAGACGTTGTGACTTCGGCGGTTGTTCAGGATGCCTTGAGCAAGCTGTTTGGCTTGTTCATTGTCCAACGGATAGCTGAAAACCCATTGCCATTGTTGGTTGGTTAATGATGTCAGGTTGTCTATGGCGAGTTGATTGTGACCAAGACCGCTGTTTTTTACCTGATGAGCAGGAGACAGTTTTTGTTGGGCGATATCCCAAGACTGTACACTCACGGTTTTGGGGCTGCGTTGGTTATCCCATTGCAGATTCGCTTCAAATAACACCGCATCCTGATGGTTGGCTCGCTGGTGGAGGGTATGCACGGTTGACCGATTAAGGGATTCCGGGGCGACCAGCGTCACGCTATCGTTGCCGGGCAGCAGCCAAGTATGGGTCGCGAACAGCCGGTTTTTTAGAAAAGCCCAGTCATTGCAGCGAAATTGCACCATTTGCTCATGCACCGTTTTAAGCTGAGGGGCTTGTTTTATCGTGACAGAGATACCCGCTTGGCTAAACAACTTCTTGATAATCGCCTCATCACTCTGTTTGTTGAACAGTTGCGAGTGAAAGTTGTGAGTTAATTTTTGCAATGAATGTTTGGCGGTCAGAGTAATGATGCTGTCCTGACCCTTAAGCCCCAATGTTTGCCGAACGATGATCCCCTTAAACACCACGTTTTTTTCGATCTGCACGCTAAGTTGGTGATTGGGGCGGCAACTTGCCAGTTCAGCTTGCGCCTTGGCATCAAAAATATGGCTGGCATCACCGGCGATCCCTAGCGTGATGTTAGCCGAGGGGATGCCATTAATATGATGGTTTACTGTCAGGCTGATAACCGTAAAGTGGTTAAGCGTTTTGCCGTCTATTTTGATCGTTATCGTCGGTATCTTCATGCTTTCCCCTGTGCTTGCAACATTTGTCCGGGGGTAAAGTCATCAAGATTATCCAGACCGTTTTGCCAAGCCAGCGAGAGATAATCAATCCCCCCCGCCAGAGAAGCGCCGGCGCCTAAGGCGATCAACGGCAGGGAGAGCATATCCGTGACGTTAACCGCAGTAGCCGGGGGCGATTTTAATTGCTGCTCGGTGGCTTGAATCACAAAGCTTTCATCTGCCACCAGAGATAGGGTAGCGCTGGCCCGCAACGGTGTGGCATCCCGGTCAAACAGGGTGTAATGAATGCTGAGACCACTGGCCCGACAGGCAAAATAGCCTTTGTTTTCCCAACGCATTTTGCCCCATTTGATTTTAAGAAAGTGGGGAACGTGAGTACTGGCATCCACGGCACACAAGGCTTTTAGCGTTGCTAATTGCGTTTCTACCGGGGTGTTATGGCCGGGCATGGTGGCATCAAATAACAGGACTAATGACAGGCCCGCCGGTTGGGATAACACATAGCGGCTGCTTTGGTTGGCACTGTTAACGCTTTCATCCTGCTGATAACGGGTTTGATAATCGAGCTGGATGGCATCGGGGTTATACATTGCCTGTAAACTGCCTACCGAAGTTTTCCCCTCACGGTCCTTGAAAGCGGTGAGGGTGAGTTTGGACAGGCTGCGTTCAATTAAGCTCATAATGACCTCCTGTTTCACGCAATTCCTCTAATACTGCTTGTTTCACCTTTTCAATCAGGTGGGCGTTATCCAGCGCTTCCTGCGCCAGTGTTCGTGGCGTGACCGAGTAACTGGCTGAATCGGTCACTTTAGCCTGAATAATCAGCTCCTTAATTTCAACGGTCATGCTTTCACTCCTAACCAGCGCATATCCTGATAACGTAATTCCAGCGCGTTCACCAGCACCGTATTGCTATTGGCATCAAGGTCGCCAGTGGACCAGCGAACCGGCAACGCGTTACTTAATGTCCAGCTTGCCACGGGAATTGAATGTTCATTCAGTAGCATGATGACCACATCGGCATACACCGCTTTCTCGCCGCGCAGGACGCGATCAAACACCCAAGTCAGCGGCGTGACGGTCATAACACCACGTTCCAGAACCAAACTGCCGTGCTGGATCTTCTCGGCTAGCCAAACATTTCTGGCATTTTCTCCGCCTTGACTGTGTTGGGTGGTTTGCAGTTCACGGCTGAGTCCCGATATCCGCTGGAAAGCAATGTCGAGTGGGCTGGGGATATTGTTAAACAGAAAACTGGCGATAAAACGGTGTGACACCGACGGGGTGTATAAATTGTTCATATTTTGCCCCTGTTTAATGGGTGATCCCGGTACGGGTATCAAATGTCAGATTCAACTCGATAAATTCCGCCGGAATGAGTAGTGCCAGCCTGATCTTCATGATCATTTTCCCGGCCCGTAGATCTGCTTCGCTCATCGATTCATCAACCCCCAGTAGCACCTCGAAAGCTTGATCTTCCTGCGTACCGCGCAGTCCGCCATTCAGCCATAACTGACGTAACCAGTTGTAAGCCTGACCTTTCAACTTCATCCAGGTGATGGCGTTATTCGGTTCAAACACAAAGGCTCGGCCCAGTTGAGTCATATGGGCTTCGATATAGGAAACCAGACGGCGTGTCTGGATATAGCGCCAAGGGGAGCCGGGGGTGTTGTCCAGCGTGCGGCATCCCCAGATCTTTATCCCTTTGCCGGGGAAGCTGCGAACCAGATTCAACGAAGGGCCATTCTGGTTAAACAGGGCATCGGCTTCAATGTGAGAGCGTATTGGGCTTATCACCTTGGCTAACGCGACATTCGCGGGTGCGTGCCAGACCGCCATTTGGTTATCGTTACGCTGAATAATGGCGGCCACCGCCGCAGTCGGCGAAAGAACAATAGACCGATCTTGTTCCTGATAGGCACTGTTCAATCTTGGCCAGTATACGGCGCCCCATTGCCGATCACTGGAAGAGAGCTGCGTTAAACATTCCGCGGCCAGTGCGGGATCATCGGGGGCATCCAGCAATCCCATGATGCCACGTCGGCACCGGCAAAGGTTAAGTACTGATTGCCAAAATTGTAGCCAGAACTGAATCTTGTCGTATTGATCGATTTCTGAATCGGGAGCATCCATCTGATTCAGATAGACAATATCGGGGACCACAATCAGCGTGATAGCACTCTGTGCCGAAATCGCTTGTTTAACCCAATTTTGTTGGAGAGTAGAGCTTAATGATTGAAAATTGCCGCGTGGTTCATCAGATCCTAACGACAGTACATAGGCTTGCTGACCGCCGTTGTCAAAAAAGTGACGCACGGAATAATATGTTAATCCTGATTCACCAAATGACAGGGTAAAATCGGTCAGGCTGTTTAACTTGACGGAGGTTTTGTTGTCTGGACTTTTTTCGGTATAACCAATAAAAACCGGTACACCGATAAACGCCTCATCTTGTTGCTGGGATATCAGGTTCTCCGTGATGGTGACGCCGGGCTGTGTGATTTCCATTCTCGGTTCCTCAATAGAACAGGCGCGGCGAACCGCGCCTCAGTACGGTTACTGTGTTACATTTTGCGAAAATTGCAGGATGATAAATTCAGCCGGACGGACTGCCGCCATCCCAACCTTAACCACCATTTTGCCTTGTTTAATGTCAATATCGGATAGGGTGACACCTTGACCAATCTGGACAAAATAGGCTTCCTGCGGGCTATTACCGGCCAGTGCCCCTTGCTGCCAGAGTTGATGGAGATAGTTGTCAATGGCTGACCGGACCCGTTCCCAGGTGGGCTGACTGTTGGGTTCAAAAACGGCAAATCGCATGGCTTGCTTGATATCCCGTTCTGCCGCATTAAATAAACGTCGAACCGGAATGTAGCGCCAGTTGTCATCATCTTGCAGAGTACGTGCGCCCCAGACGACAAATCCTTTGTTACTGAAATAACGGATGGCATTGATACCTTTTCGATTCATGGTACTTTGTTCATTGTCGCTGAGCCGATCCGCTACATCATTAATTCCGCTGAGAACAACATTCGCCGGTGCTTTCCAGACGCCACGACGAGCATCGGTAGCACAGTACACGCCTGCCATGACTGCACTGGCGGGAATGATATTTTTGTTATCAGCAATTTTTTGTTTTATTGCCTCGATAACTTGCTTATAGAGTCCTGAGTTTTGCTGTTTGAGTTCTGCCAGATGGGTAACTTTTGCATCCTGATAACCTGAAACCGTGACGCTACTCTCCTCCATCTGAATAAGTTGTGAGACTTTCACTGCCGGATAATAAGTCGCGGTTTGTGATTGCAGGCTAACGTTAAGTGTGGTTTCTTTATCCTGATTATCCGCGATAAGGAAATAGCCCTCATTTAATAATGAAGATGTCAGACTGTTATATATTTTGCTCTGGTAATGAGAATCTTGTTCAGGGCAGACGATCAAGGTAATTTCTAAAGCCTGCTTAATTAACGCAGGGATTAATGCCAGCATATTAGGATCTTCTGGATTAGAAATTGGCAGGATATAACAAGGACCGCCACCATTTTGGAAATAAAGCTTTAAGGCATCACTGCTTGTTGTATAGGTGCCGATAGTTATATTGTAAGAATCACTGTTATTTTTATCGTCTGTATCAAGCGTAATATTTTGGGCGGCAAAAGTTTTTACATTATCTTTGGCTTTTGCATTGCCTTCGTTTTTCTCAGGATCGGAAGGGGCAGGTGGTGGAGTAGGTTCCGTTAATTTGACTGCTACCGACGTAATACAACCCACATTGAACAGATTAGTGAAATCCAACCAGCTACTCACGCGTGTTATTTGTGGCGTTGCGCTGATTTTTTTCGGTGAGAAACGGCCAATAAAAACTGGGATTGCCGTATTCCCTTGGCTAACGGAGAGAGCCAGTGATGCATCTTCTTCAATATAGACGCCAGGATAAGTTGGTGTTGTTGGCATGTTGCCTCCGATTATTGAGCGATGTTCTGCGTAAACTGCAAGATAATAAATTCGGCTGGACGAACTGCCGCCAGACCCACTTTGACAATCATTTTGCCCTGCTTGATATCGTCATCGGTCATGGTGAGACCTTTACCGATTTGGACGAAATAAGCTTGTTCGGCTTTATTGCCCATCAACCCGCCTTGCTGCCACAAAGTATGGAGATAGTTATCGATAGCGCGGTGGACGGCTTTCCACGTAGGTTGGCTGTTGGGTTCAAATACCATAGCACTCATGGCATTTTTAATATTTTGCTCTGCACTGTTAAACAGGCGGCGAACCGGGATATAGCGCCAGTTATCGCTGTCCTCAAGTGTACGAGCCCCCCAAACCAGCGTACCGCTCTTAGGAAAGGTACGGATCATATTCAGTGCCTTGCCTTGGTTATATTGCGTTTGCAGATCATCGGTTACCGGGTATTTAGGTTGTAATCCCCCTTGAATAGGAACGTTAGCGGGTGCTTTCCAGACTCCTCGGCTATTATCGACACTGGCATAAATACCGGCCATAACCGCACTGGGTGGAATATCAATGGCGGCTTTATTTTCTCCCCATTCAGCGGTTAGCCAAGGGTAATAAACTGCGCCATAAGCGGTAGGGGAATAAGGCTTGAGAGCTTTTTCTGGTTCTTTTATATCGGTATCACTTTGTGGGCCATCAAAAATGGCAAATAATCCTTTGCCCGGCTGACAAAGTTTTCCTGCCACCTCGTTGATCTCTTCTCCGGCGGCAACCAGTAATGTCACATCGTCAAGTTTTGGCACTTGTGTTTCTAACTCTTGAGTTTTGACGAGATAGCAATATCCACCACCGTTAATAAAATAAGCACGCAGTGAAACGTCAAGGATATTCTTGGGATTAAATGGTTCGCCTTTTAGTGTCAAATAGTTCATCCAACTACTAACACGAATATAGGGTTTATCTGATATTAATGAACCGTTGTTTGTAACAGCAAAGACCGGCACAGCCGTTGCACTGGAACGAACGGAGAGTGCGGGTGAAGCGTCCTCTTCAATATAAACGCCGGGATAAGAATATGTTGGCATGTTGCCTCCAATTATTGTGCAATATTCTGAGTAGATAGCTTGATAAATAAGTCTTAAGCCGCTTGAATAGTGACTCGATCTGCGGTCAGGCTAATTTCCTGAACCGCAACTTCATTGCTGGTGGCATCAAAAGCAGGAGCGGTTAATGAAGTTGGGAAGGCATTTGCCACGCTCCAGGTCATTAAAATTTCAGTACCGGCTTCGTTAGTTAGGCTGATTGAAATATCTTTTTTCTCGATCTGATTAAGTTGAATAGAATTAAGCCAGTCAAAAAGTTTAGTATCACCGGAGAAGACACCTTTACGTAGCGTAATATTGATCGCCTGACGTTGGCCGGGCATTTTATAATAATTGCCTGTACCGTCTTTATATTCGATGACGTCATGAGAAATATCGAGCCCGGAAACGCTGTTAAAAGGGACTTTCTCATCACCGATTGAGACAACGAAGCGGTAAGTAGGGATCGGATATTCAACAGCGATTTGTTCAGGAGTTGTAGACATAATTTTTCCTTGATTGGTTATTTACGTTTAAAAGATAAACAGGGTGTTATTGCCTTGTTTTGATTAACACCGAGGTTTTGATTAGCTCCGAGCTATGGCTATAGCTACCGCAGCAACCTGCCTTATGGCGGTTATTATTTATGCTGAAAAAATTTACTTCGCGATTATTTAGTTCGCTTTTAATAAAGCGGCATGATTATAAGTAATGAATCTTTTGAGGGAATACTAATTAATAGTGAGTGATAATTATTAATTGGTATGGCATAGGTTACTCATTTTAGGTATTAGAGCCGTTTTATTTGGTTTTAGGGGATAGGAAAATTATGAATGGATAATTATTTTCTCTTTTATCGATTAATTGATGATCAAAAGAGTGGGTAGAGAAGATCGTGTTGAGCCTATGGTTTGATTTTTTATGAATATACCCAATGGATTTCAAGATGCATCGCGACGGCAAGGGAGAGAATCCCTGGGAGCATAGGTAACTATGTGACCGGGGTGAGCGAGCGCAGCCAACAAAGAGGCAACTTGAAAGATGAAGGGTATAGTCAGTATTGGTGATTTTATGTATTAGCATTCTTTATTGCTTGTTTTTTGCCAGGTGATTTTGTTTGATTTTTTTGGGTGTTTGTTTTTTAGAATAATAAAGTCAGAGATTGGGGGAATTGCTTTATGTTTTATTTGTCAGTAATCGACCAATCAATAGATAAATGGTTGTTATTATATTGAATTTGATCATAAGAAATTGATTAATACAACCACCTGAGTATCAGTAATGAATATGGGATATTAGAGATATTAGGAGCAGATATTATCTTGCCTAAACTGGTAGTACAGTAATGAAAGGAGTGAGAAAGAAAGTTCAGAGCCAGCTTTGACAGTTATTGGATTACAGGCATGAATATATTGGTGCTACATATCTGGATCTTAAAACCCATTTTATGTGAAATTTATAACCAAGTGGAGTTATTGCATTGGTTTTTATTAAATGATAGTAATTTACTATATTAAAAGTGTTCTAAATTTCGATAGCATCTCGAAGAAGAATATATGGATAAGAACAGAATTATTGTCTTTGAAATAAAGAAGTTCCAAGCGAGTAAGAAGTCTATAGGTTTTTTAGGAGTGCTTTAGTTAGCAAGGGCGGTAGCGTTAATAGTTTAATAACCTCAATCTTCTAATGAGTTATCATTAAAATATAATTTCAACGTGTTTTTAAAGGAGAATCAAGCAGCTTTTATAAAGTTGTAGCTTTGATATTATGTGTTGTAGATGATGAATACCTTATTGTTTATTCTGAATATGGAATAGCTTGTATTCTAAGAGAATACTATGAATGTTAAGTATAGGTATGAACTTACTTTGTTTATAAAATAAAAGTTCATTCTTTGTAAATTATTAATGGAGAAATCTCTTCAGTACAATCGATTATAATTAACTATAGGAACTATCCAATGGTTATACTCTATAAATTCAATAGATATAATTAGGCATGATGTTATTGTACAATGATAGGCAAGAAATAAGTGTTGGTTCCTTGAGAAAGGTAGTTTGTATTGCACGATTTTCTATCATAGTTTGGAGCCTATAATTTGATTTTGAGAGAGGTAGAGTGTTAGACAATCACGGTCTGAGATAATGATTGATACAGTGTTCGAGTAGTGAATCAATCTTATCGTATTTACATAGAGATAGTATTTAAAATTTGGTTAAATATGATTCTGATATTCTAATAATTATTGAAGAATGATTTTATTCAGCAACTGAGATACAGTTTTGGTCCATATATTCGATTTAATACGCGGTTTTTTATATTTGGCTAATTAATTATGAAATAATCCACAAGAATATCGAGGCTCATGGAATTCTGGTTCTTTTCCGAATAAAACTAATAATGTTCATCAATTTTGTAAAGCGGTCGTTTTAGCGTGGGGTGTTGGTGAACTTCGAATAGAAGCTGTTGAAGATTTTCCATTTGAACATGGCATTCTACATTTAAACATCGATAAAGCGAACTTAAAGCTTGGGATAGAAACCGTATTTTTATTTTAAAAGAGCGATTTTTAAAACGGTTACTTGGTATAAACGTGTGTATCAAGATGAAAACGCATATCAGGTATCTAATAAACAAATAGAAATATATTTGAATTTATTGGAATAGAAGGAAAGGTTGGGTGGGTAAAAAAATGATGACTATTTTTATTTTATCAAGAGAATATCCTCCTTTTACAATAGGTGGAACCGGTACCGTTGCATTTTCTTTAGCTAAAGGTATTTCGTCATCGTGCGATGGGAAAATTGGAGTCATAACGAATACTACAAAGAAAGTTAATTCTCACGAAGTATATGGTAATCTTCATATCTATAGAGTAGCGAATGAAAAAATATACATCAATCACTCCAATTTATCGGATGCTATTATCAGATCACATCATCGCCTCTTAAAAGGAGTGAATTATTTAGTAAGTAAGTTGGGTATACCCGATGTAATACTATTACCAGATCTGTTTTGTTTTCCAGAAGCGAAGGTAGTGTCAAAATTATATAATTGTCCAATTGTTAATATTCTATCACAAGATTTTAGGCAAATAGTTCCATATGATAAAAGCACATTTCATATGGTTTCAAATGCAATATCAGCAAGTCACAATAGTTTATTTGATTTGGAGGAAAAGTCGTTACGAATGTCGGATTATAACGTTTTTATTAGTAACTCGATCTTTAATAGTATAAATGAAAATTACAACCTTGAACCTAATAACCAAAGTGTAGTTTATTTAGGAGTTATACTTGAAGAAATGACTCCACTAACTGTAGAAGAGTATGCAAAAAGGAGAGAAAACGTAGTCAGTACTCAAGAAATCTTGATTATTGCATGTGGTCGCTTAGTACCTGTAAAAGGAATGAATTATTTGATTGAGGCAGTTTTTCTATTGAAACAAAAGGTTTCAAATATAAGATTGTTAATTATCGGAATTGGGCCAGAGCTCTCTTATCTACAGGAATTAGTTCATCAATTTGAATTAGAGGAACAAGTTATATTCTTGGGTGATATACCAAGAAAAGATGCTTTAGTATATTTTAAAATAGCAGACATTGCAGTGGTTCCATCCATATGGGAATCGTTTTGTTACGTGGCAGCGGAATTTATGGGAATGGGTAAACCGATAGTTTGCACAAGTGTTGACTCATTAAATGAACTAGTTAGGGATGGAATAGATGGAATAAAGGTGGCCGTATATTTGAAAGATGGAAAACGAATATTGAATCCAGAAGATATCTTTCGTGGAATACTGCGTTTTATTGAAGAACCAGATTTAGCTAGAAAAATGGGGGAAAGCGCGAGGGAAAGAGTATTGACAAATTTCAATAATACTTTATTTGTTAATGGGATTATGGATGTATGTAACAAGTTATTGTCTAAACGAAATATACAAAAAATTGCTAGGTATGATTGAATGATAAAAGAAAAGATAGTTAAAGATTATCTGAAACAGATAAAACCTGTTGATCATATGGCTAAAAGAAGAATTATGTTAAAAGAAGCAAAGTCTTTAAAGATATCTGGCAGTCTGGGGATTCTCGACACAATTGCTAAACAGGTTTTATCAATTAAGGAAGAAATAAATCCATATAACTTTAGAAAATCTATTGTTGTTATGGCTGGTGATCATGGGGTTGCTAAAGAGTCCATCTCCGTTTTTAAATCAAGTGTCACAGGAAAGTTATTGCAGAAAATCGGTGAGGGAAAGGCTCCTATTAATGCGATTGCTAATACTGTAGGCGCATTCTTAGTACCTGTAGACATGGGTGTTACTGAGATTGTTAAATCATGTCCGACTGTTCTTAATATGAAGTTGGGATATGTCACGAATAACATATCTAAAGGACCTGCTATGTATAGGGAACAAGTAGTTGAGGGGATTTTGAGGGGAATCCAGCTTGTTTCCTCAGAGTTGCTTATTCACAGTGACATTATTGCAGTAGGGGAGATTGGTATAGGGAATACGACATCAGCCAGTGCAATTACAAGTTTGTTGTGTAGGGTGTCTCCTGAGGAAACTGTAGGACAGGGAACAGGAATCGCCTTGGATGTTCAAGATCGCAAAATAAATATTGTAAAAAAGAGTCTGCTCATTAATATGGCAAATCCTGACGATCCAATTGATATCCTTACTAAATTGGGAGGATTTGAAATAGTTGGTGTAGTTGGTGTGATATTGGGTGCTGCGATTAATAAGATACCTGTTGTTGTTGATGGATTTATTAGCAGTGTAGCTGGGCTCCTTGCCTACAGAATGTCACAAATTGTATCAGAATATATGATTATATCGCATTTATCTGCAGAACCAGGCCATAAATATGTAGTACAAGAGTTAAATAAATCACCTTTGTTAAGTTTAGGAATGAGGTTAGGACAAGCATCAGGGGCTGGACTTACCTTACCGCTGATTGAATCTGCTTGTGCTGTGTATCTGAAATCAGCGACTATTCGTGAGTCTGAAATTACGGCTGAAGATAAAAATATATGATTTTACCCAACAACTGAAGATATAGTTCTATAGGAAACGCTGAAAGTTTACGGTACGGTTTACTGAATGAGTGCTAGGGGTTGTTTGTTATAATAATGCAGTAATGGAAATTTTATCATACGTTAAAAGCGAAGCTGATGCAGGGAAAAATGTTTGTCAGTTGGGAATAGACGATAAATACAATATTTGATTTATATCGAGTGTCATATAATTGCAGTTGTAAATATTCTATTTTTGGTTATCTGTTATCAATAGCTTGTGAAAGACCAATGTAATTAGGTGGGGATGATATCAGGCATAGATCACTTAACAGTGTATCTATTAATGGTCGGTAAGATTATACAAGTTATAAGGTGTATTTAATGGATAATAGGAATGACAAGCCGTGTATTGTATTTGATTTGGACGGAACGTTAGTGAATACGTGGAATATTCATTTGAAGACGTGTTATGAGACTGCACTAGAAGTAACAGGAATACAATATAGGAAATTGGATATCATTCGTGCAAATAAAGTGACCGAAAGGGAGACATTAACTGCTTTATTGGGGAAGATGGACAATGATAAGGGGTTAAAATTCTATACTGCAAAGTTTATCGCTAATCTTGACTTATATAGAGTAGAACGATTTGAGGGAATAGACAGAATATTAGAATTTTTAAACTATAGCGGCAGTCCGGTTGGGTTATTTACAGGCAGGAAGAGAGAAACCGCTATGGCCTTGTTGGAAAAGACAAATCTTACTCGTTATTTTCGAAGTGTTATAACTACTGACGATGTGGTTCGCCCTAAACCATTTGAAGAAGGCCTGATAAAAACCATTGAAGAGTTGAAAGGGAGTAATGAAAGAAGTTTGTATATAGGTGACACATCAACTGACATAGAGATTTCTAATAAGCTAAATGTTTCATCTGTTTTAGTTAGTTGGAATCGAGGGCTGTTACCATCACGGGAAAAAATAAAAACGATCATTATTAATGATCCTGATGATCTTTTTGAACATATCAAGAGGTTTATTGATGAGTGAAAAAAGTAAGATGTATGAATATTTTTTGAAAGTTGCTAATGTTAGATCTAATAGAACTGCTATTAATAGCAAAAAAGAGTCTATGACATATGGTCAATTAAACGAATACGTAAATAAATTGGCGAGATACTTAAATCATCATGGAATTGTTCGTGATACATCTGTGGGCATTGTTCTAGTAAATAGCATATTGAACGTAATTAGTGTGCTTGCATTATCAAAGATAAAGGCAAAAATGATGTTTTTTCATCCAAAAATGACTGCTCAAGAATGTCAGAAGATAGGTTTATTTTCACCAGAATATATTATTTTTGATGAAAATGAGTTTTTTAAAACGGATGATATTTTTTCTTTAGCTGATTATGAGGGTCGTTTTGGCATGTATTTAACTGACTTTCGTGAATCTACGATATTTCAAATGGGTTATAAACACGATATAAAAGGAAGTATGATATTTTTTTCTTCGGGTTCAGCTGGTAGCCCAAAGGGAATTGTGAGAACTGAAGAGCAGATATTGGTGGAAGCAGAACAAATAGTTTCTACATTAGAAATCAAAGAATGTGACCGTATTGTTTGTTCTGCCCAATTATGTCATTCGTATGGTTTCATGTTTGGAATGATGATACCGTTGCTGAATGGTTGTGAAATAACTTATACAGATCCAATTATATTAGTCTCAAAGTTAGAGAGTTTGTTGAAAAGCAATACGATTTTTATTGGGTTGCCTATCCACTATCGATTGCTATGTGAGTATAGTAATCAAAAATTTGGCAATATTAGAATTGCGTTGTCAGGTGGTTCAGTCATGTCATTAGAGGAGAAAAGTAAAATTGAATTGCTTGATATTCAAATAAGCAATGTCTATGGTATGTCTGAAACAGGTGCTCTCATGATTGAGAATAATAAATACAATGATAGGAATTTATTTACGTATCCCTATCGTCTTATTACAGGAGTAGAAATGAAACTAGACTATAGTGAATCATATGATTTTCGAGGACAATTTGCTTATGAGCTCCTAGTTAAAACAAGTGCTCTATGTGTTTGTATAATAGATGATGGGAAAGTTAAAGAAAACCATTTTGATCAATGGTTTCCGACTGGAGATTTGGCAGTTACAAATGAAGAAGGGTTCCATATTGTAGGAAGAAAGGATTTAACAATCAATGTTGGAGGAAAAAAAGTCAATCCATTTGAAATTGAGTTTGTACTGAAAGAACATCCTAGTGTGAATGAAGTGATCGTATATGGTATATCGGATGTAAAGAGAGGTCAGGCCCCTATTGCACTTGTAACGGTTAAGCAAGAGGTTGATAAAAAAGAATTATTTGCTTTATGTCGTGAAAAATTATCAGTACATAAGATACCCCAAAATATAGAAGTAAGAAGTTCATTACCAACTTCTTCAATGGGAAAAATTTTAAGAAAAATTAAATGAATATAGGTGATTATTATGATAACAAAAGATTATATTAAATTGAAACTTGCTCAAATGCTTAAAGAAATTCTTGAACTAGAAAGTGTTCCTGAGATAAAAATAGATAATGTAATGGAGCAATTTAATATTGATTCTATTGCAGCATTGGAATTATTGGTTAGAATAGAGCAAGAATTTCATATCCAGATTCCAGATGAGGAGTTAAGTGTTAATTTGATTAACTCTTTTCATGGTCTAGTTGTTTATATTGAAAGAAAATATAATAAAAATTAGAAAAATGCGTATATCAATACATCAGCCACATTATCTCCCTTGGTTGCCATTGATTTATAAGATTATAACTAGTGAGGTATTTGTTTTTTTAGACCATATCAATTACTCCAAGAATGATTGGGTAAATAGAAATAAATTAAAGAATGCTAATGGATCTTTTATTCTGACGATTCCTATAAAGAAAAAAAGTAGTAAGGTAATTAAAGAAATATCTATTTATGGAGATGGGTGGAGAGACAAACATCTAAAGGGGTTTTATTATAACTATAATTCAGCAATGTATTTTGATGATATATTCCCATTTTTAGAGGAAGTATACCGAAGAGAGTGGATACACGTATCTGAAATAAATTATTTTATGCTAAAATGGGTTATTAATTTTTTGAAGTCAGATGTAATGGTCATAAAGTCTTCAGAGCTGGGATTATGTAGCATGAAAAACGATTTGTTAATTGATATTTGTAAGATCATAGGAGCAACAGAGTATATTGCTGGTAAATATGGATATGAAAATTATTTAGATCGTCAACTTTTTAAAAAGAACGATATAAGTATAAGGCCAATAGAATGGAATTGTCCTATTTATACACAATGTTATGAAAATAAAGGTTTTATTCCTAATCTATCGATATTCGATTTACTTATGAATTATGGCTCGGATTCAAAAAGCATCTTGCTCCAAGGTGGTACATTGGAATATGCTACACGGTGCGACACCGATGATTCAGGGTAATTGTCTTACGTAGTATCTGTTACAGTCGCCCAGCGCGGTTACCTCACAGGCGAATATACTGGCTGATAAATCAATTCTAAATCTGCTTAGGGTGATGTATTTCTGTTGTCCATTCAACTGTTAGTTAGCACCGATTTGGGGGAAGAGCAATGTCTACTTCATCTTTATAAAAAACCAGATATTCTGTACTGCGTTGGTACAGGACATCATCATGATGTTTATCCCATGTTTTGTGAGTCGTTTTCTGCATCATTTCCGGTTAGAGATTTGTTTTGATTTGGTAATTAATCAGATCGCTCAATTCAGACTGAGTTCCTTTCATGTGATTTATTATTTTGAATAGCTATTTAGCCCGTTTTGCTAACAGAGGACTCTTGTTTTATCGATATAATCTGCGATAGCTTACAATATTGGGGCTTGTTGGGGTATTATATTCAATAATTAATTGGAGAGGAGTAAAGCTATTGTGTGTTAGCGAATGAATGACGGAATTTAGAGAATGTGAATCAATCAGTGTTACTATTAGTGTAGTGAGGATGGTTAATAAGTTGGGGTGGATAATATGGAGGATCCTGCCCATAACTCTAGATGTACCAGAAAGATTACGCCAGTGTCAGACTCTTTTAATCTGATATCAGGTAAACATTAACGCTTAATAAAGGGTGAATGTAGAAAAGTTTCATGAGCAGCAGTAAATGATGTTAAACATAGGTAAGAACGGGGTTTGCTTCTGATCGGCTTAAAATTCGTCAGACAAATAAAGGTGTGAGTCAGCGGATTTCATCAAGGTTCGTGAAAGGTCGTACCATAGATGATAAAGTTGTAATCTACCCGTCAATGTCAACATTAACTGAAGCTTTGTAAACGGAAGGCATTCATTATAAAAGTCATGCAAATAATAGATGTAAAAAATTTAACTAAAATGTATCAGTATCATAAAAAAGAACCCGGTTTTATGGGTTCAATTAAATCATTAATTAATAGGAAATATGAATATAATAATGCTGTTAATAATATTTCTTTAAAAATTAATAATGGCGAATTCGTAGGGTTAATTGGTCTCAATGGTGCTGGAAAAACAACAACACTTAAAATGTTGAGTGGATTACTTACACCAACGAGTGGAACGGCTACAGTTTGGGGAGAAATACCTTGGGAGCGTTCTTTGAAATACCGGAATAGAATCTCTATGGTGATGGGGAATAAAATTCAATTGATATGGGATTTGCCACCTATGGACTATTTTGGCCTGCTTAAAGATATCTATAATATTTCCACAAATGATTTTAATAACAGAGTAAATAAACTTTCAGAATTGTTGGATGTTACAGATTTGTTGAAAGTGCAAACGAGAAAACTATCATTAGGAGAAAGAATGAAAATGGAATTAATTGGTGCAACATTGCATAATCCGGAAATCTTGTTTATGGACGAGCCAACGATTGGTTTGGATATTTTTGCGCAAAAAAATATTAGATCTTTTTTGCGGGAGTATAATAAGTCCTATCAAGCAACGATCTTGTTAACGAGTCACTATCTTGAAGATATAAAAGAATTGTGTGATCGATTGATCATTCTTCATCAGGGAGTTATTATCTATGATGGGAAAACTATTGATATCATTAATGTATTTAGTCGCTATAAATATATAAAGATGAAGTTAAAGAGTGCGGTTACTAATGGAGAGCTTGAACTATTTGGTGAAATTACGCATCAGGAGGATTTGGACGTTACATTGAGAATTGACCGTGAAAGAATACCGCAAACAGTAGCAAATATTCTAGAAAAGTTCTTAGTCGAAGATCTAAATGTGGAAGAGTTATCAATGGAGGATATCATTTCTAAGGTGTATTCGAAAGAATAATAAAAATAAAAAAACCTCAAGAACTGAGATGGAGGTCTATATGGATAATAAGTTGTCAATAAAAAAATATTTACATGTTTTTTATATCACTTGGCAAAAGGGTATTGAATATCGTTTTAGTGTATTTTATATGATTATTGAAGCATTAATTCCAGCGATCGCAATGATTTTTTTGTGGAAAGCCATTTATGCAAATGGTGATACGTTGGAAGGATATACATTTTCTGAGTTGGTTATGTATTTTATCGGTGCCAGGCTTATTAACTATTTTGTATGGTATGCAATTGATTGGAAGCTGCATGAGCAAGTTCACGAAGGAAACCTTAGTACGCTATTACTAAAGCCTATAGATGTGCAAATCTACTATTTTTGGGAAATGATTGGAGATCGATTGGTCAACATTATTTTAGGTGTTATTCCGCTCGTATTATTGATGGTTATATTTGGAAGTTATTTTGATTTCAAAGTATCTATTTATAATCTATTTTCGGGTTTCTTATCTATTATCTTGTCTTGTATCTTGTGGTTCTTAGTATCTTGGACGATAGGTTGCTATGTCTTTTGGACCCAAAAAGCGGATATGATTTTATTTGTGAAGGAAGTAGTTATTATGAGTCTGGCTGGAATATTTTTTCCAATAGATATTCTTCCCTCACACTTTGTTGAAATCATTGATAAAACTCCTTTCCCATATCTTGCATACTTCCCATTAAGAGTATTACTTACTGATATAGATGAAATCAATGTGATATCTGGATTAATTACACAGGCTATTTGGTGTCTTATATTTCTCTTTTTGGGGAGGATAGTTTGGAGACAAGGATTGAAAAAGTATGTAGAGGTAGGAGGGTAACATGTTTCGATATCTAAAGCTTATGAAAAAGATTCTTATGTTAAGTCTGCAACAAGATATGGAATTTCGTCCTAATTTTATCGCGGCAGTTTTTTCGTCATTATTATGGATTTCGGTTCCTATTATTCTTTTTAAAGCCATTTATGGACATGTTGATAGTATTGCAGGCTGGGCATGGGAAGATATAATTATATTACTGGGTACTTACGTCATTATTGATTCTGTGATGATGGGATTATTGATAAACAATATGGGGGAGCTTCAAGATGATATTATGGAAGGAAGGCTTGATACTTATTTGACCAAACCAATCGATTCCCAATTTTATGCATCTTTTAAGAGAATTGACTTCCCACAATTAACAAATACAATCAGCGGTGTATTTATTGTTATGTATGGATATTATTCTGCTTCATTGAGCTTTCATTTTATCAATTTACTTCTGTATATTTTTCTGTTGTTGACTGGAATGATAACGTACTACAGTATTTGGTTTATTTGGACTGTTACTTCGTTTTGGTGGCCTAGCAATGAACACAGAGATTCTTTGTTTTTAAATAATATTATTATTGCGCGTTTTCCTATTGATATCTTTAATGGAGGATTCGGTTTTATTTTTAAGATGATGGTTCCTCTGGCATTAATTGCTAATCCTGCTGCTATGGCGTTAATTGGAAATATTGGATGGGAATTAGGGATAATGTCGGTTTTCATTTCGATTTTTTTCTTAACTCTATCAAGAATAATTTGGCAATTGGGATTAAAATCATATTCCAGCACTGGTAGTTGAGAGAAGGTTGAAAAAGGAGGGATGTATAATGTATCAGGTATATGCAAGTGTTCTTATCATTACGAGGAATAAGCCAGAACGTCTCGATATTACGTTACAATCCCTTGTAAATCAAGAGGCAACGGAAGCTCCATTTGAGGTAGTTATTATTGATGATGGTTCTGATATTGACTTATGCGTAATAACAGATAAATTTGCAAATCATCTGGCAATTCAATATATAAAAACGGTACATCAAGGAATTGCTGTTGCGAGAAATATTGGTATCCATGCTGCAAAAGGTGAAGTTATTATTCTTACAGATGATGATGTAATAGTAAATTCTACATTTGTTAGAGCTCATATTTCTGAACATCGTAAAGAAGAGAGTTTAGTTGTTGTAGGCGACCGTTATAACGTGTATTGCTCTAATCTTATGAGAGATTCTGTAAAGAGTTCGCTTGTTAGGGCATTACATGGAGATATGGAAGGATTATTGAAACAAATTCGCAGAGATTTCTATGGAAAACAAACGTTACGATTATTTGATAGCGAATATCAAAAGAATGATCAGGCTAGATGGATTTGCTTTGTAGCACGTAATGTTTCAGCACGGAAAAATGATCTGATAGAAGTAGGTGGATTTGATGAAGGCTTCATAGGATGGGGGATAGAAGATATTGAGTTAGGATATCGTTTAGCTTTACATGGTAATCGTTACAAATACAGATCTGACGCAATAGTTTATCACCTAGAGCATACAGTTGGAAATGACAGGGTAAGAGATATTAATAAAAATTTTGAATATTTTATACAAAAGCATCCAACAATCGCTCCTGTCATCTATAAGGAATTTACGTTTGGAGAAATTAGTTTGGAAGGATTTTGTTTATCTTTAGAAAATGGTTTTCGGACAGAAGTGGAAGAGTCTAAGAGAACTTATTATAAGATGATTAGATAAAAAGGTGAATTATAATGGAAGAAGGAAAAAATTTCTTATCTAAGAAACTAAAAGTACTACATTTAATACAACATATGAAGGTTGGAGGGGCTCAACGGGCTCTAATTAATATCATGATCTCCACATCGTTATGTTTTGAACATATAGTGGTGAGTACTTTAAATCAATATGAATCTGAGCTTAAGGAGTTACAGATTATATTCATAGATTATGCACAAAAAAATATTATAAAAATAATCATGGAGGAGGTACCTGATATTATTCACTATCATTGGTGGCCTGGATTTAAAATGATACCTAAGAGCCGAATGCCTCATAATTGTAGTGTCATAGTAACAATGCAAGATCCTGCTCCAGTTGAAGATATTCAAGCAGATGTTTATGTTTCAGGAAGCGATTTTATTGATAGCTTTCAAGAGCATATTGGAATTAATAAAAGAATTGTGATTAAAAGTTATATTGATATACAACAATTTATTTTAAATAGAGAAAAAATGGAGAGAGTTATTATTGGGAGACATAGTACTATTTATGAAAATAAGATACCAAAAAACTATATAGCTAATTTGGTCGATTTCAAACTAGACGCAAAATTTATTATAGTTGGTGATGGAGATCCTATTCTTATCGATAAATTAAATGAAGAAATAACTATATATCAAGCGCAAAATATGATTGAAATTTGGCCTGGAAGTAAAATAAGAGAAATGCTTTCTATATGTGATATATTCCTTTATCTTACACCTGATGATAGCTTGGAAGGATTTGCTAATGTAATTTCTGAAGCGATGGTTGCGGGTATTCCAGTTATTGCAGAAAAAAAAGGGGGGAATCCAGAACAGATTATTCATGGAAAAACCGGTTTTTTGTGTACTGGATATCAACAAGCAAGAGATTTTTGTCAGCTTCTTATTCAAGATGAGATTCTGCGTATGAAAATGGGAGAGAATGCCAAAAAGCGCGGAGTAACGTTTGATCGCCATATAATGGGGAGATTATATGATCAAGTGTATGTTAATTTAGCAGAATTAAATGAATATTCAAGGTGAATAGATGAGTAAACATATTGATTTTATAGGTAATTATTTTGAACATTTAGGCCCATACGATTGTTTCTTTAATGCACTTGTTTATTGGATGGAATATCATAATATATGTACTAATGAGCTTCATACGTTTAACTTGGATATTTCTTATCATTCGCCAACAGGAATTTTTTCTGGAAGTGCTGAACCACATATATTTTTCATGTTTTTACGAGAATTTTTT
This sequence comes from Photorhabdus kayaii, assembly GCF_025384895.1. Classification (NCBI taxonomy): domain Bacteria; kingdom Pseudomonadati; phylum Pseudomonadota; class Gammaproteobacteria; order Enterobacterales; family Morganellaceae; genus Photorhabdus; species Photorhabdus kayaii. The sequence continues at coordinate 62,591 of NZ_JAJAFZ010000008.1, read as the reverse complement.
CATATAGAAACAAATGTATATTATCTACAAGAGTTAAATGAAATTCCATTAAATGAACTTTTCATTTTAGAATCTAATTCATATTTTTTTCCAAATGAATTGGACTATCATCAGAAAGCAGATCATACAAAATATGTTGTTTCTAAACGAGTTGAGCCAAATAAATTGTTAATGTGGGATCCTTATGATAATGAAACTATTTTCTCATTTATTTCGGACTTGCGTAACAGAGATAATTTCAAAATCAACGGTTTTTATTTATCTAGAACGAGATACAAACCAAATACTGCAATGATAATTCCTTATCTGTTGAGTAAGGATTATATGAAAGAATATATTATTGTTTTTAATCATGCGAGGAAGCAGATTTTATATATGAAGGAAAATAACTTTGATAAATTTCTTTTGAAGAATCATTACGTATTTAGAAAATTCTATGGTTGCTTTCGGGGTATTTTTATGGCAAGAGAACGTCATTTCAGGAGCAAAACAACGTCGGAGAATGGAGTCGAAATTTTAACTGGATGGAATCGAGTACAGAAAAATATGACTAAATTTGGGTTGCAGTTTGAAGATAGTGTTAGTGAACTCATGATTTCTTTGGAACATGTTTTTGATAAAGAAATAAAATATTTGGATTCCTATAAATAACTTGTTAATGTGATATAGTTTTATCTAGTAAAATCTTGCTATTTCCTACATCTGTGATCCGAAAAATATACTATTGAGATATTCTTATCTGTATAAGTTGGAATTTAAATCTTGCTTTTATGCAGTTTTTTAATGCTGTTTTTATCATATAGGATCTATTTGAATATAAATATATATACTGTATAGGTCATGATATAAATTGGATTAATACAATATTAATTTCTTCTCAAGACGAGTTAGAACTGATTAATCGGTAATAAAAGAAAACTTATTAATTCTTAAATATTACCATCCAAACTACCCAAGGAATTGTTTCTGTGAAATTAGTAAATAAAAACGCTAGAGTACTTGTTATTGCAGCACACCCTGATGATGAGATTCTAGGATGCGGAGGAACAGTTGCTCTATATCGTAAAATGGGTATTTCAGTAACAAGTGTGATCTTTTGTGAAGGAGTATCTTTGCGTTACACTAATCAGAATATTGATATGTATTCTTTTGCACAAAGCGCAGCTAATAAATTGGGAGTAACAGATATTCGTTATTTGAATTTTCCTGATCAACGGTTAGATCAATTTAATCTTGTTGAAATTATCCGACCATTGGAGGAAATAATCAGAGAAATACGCCCGACAATCATTTATTGTCAATATGGTGGTGATATAAATTATGATCATGAGCTTCTATTTAAAGCCACTTTGGTTGCTGTAAGGCCTATTGAGAAGTATATAAAAGCGGTTTTTGCCTTTGATACTGCAAGTAGTACGGAATGGGCTTATCCCCGAACGTTTATTCCCGATACATGGGTGGATATCACATCCACTTTAGAAATAAAACTTCAAGCAATAGCTTGCTATATTACGGAGATTCGTGACTACCCACATCCGAGATCATTAGAAGCATTACGAAATAGAGCTTATTCCTGGGGAAATCAAGTATGTTCACCTGCCTCAGAGGTTTTTATGACGGTCAGAAGTATTTGCCGTGATGGTATAGTTCCTCTATAGAGTATCAAGGTTTATTGTTTTAATGTTTTTTCCACCTTAAAGTGTGACTTTTTAGGCTTCGATTGACAGCTTTATGCATGTTTAACAGGTGTTAGTTGAGGTTAATATGAACAAGAAAGAAGAACAGGAAGTTAGAAAAAAGTTCAAAATATTGGTTCATGCTCAAGAAGGCAATAGTGTCAGCAAAACTTGTCGTTATTGGGGAATATCTCAGGATATTTTTTCCGCTGGAAAAAAGACTATGCCGTCAAAGGAAAAAAGGGTTAATTAATAGCAAACCGTGCTCGAAAAATCCTACTATTCGTGTTGCTCCTATCATTGAAGAGAAAATTTTATATCTGCGCAAAAATTACCATTTTTGGTGGCGCTAAAATAGGTCTGGTGTTTGGTTCGATATCATGACTTGAAAATCTCCCTGCTAGGAGTCTTAGTGCTTTATGTCGTCATGGCCTTAACTGGCTCTCTCAAAACCTCAGAAAACGCCAAGTCAAATCGATTAAACGTGATCGAGTAGAAAATACTAGGGTATCACGTTCAAGTGGATGCTAAATTCCTAAACTTCAAAGATGAGAATAGAAATAAGGTACGCAGACTCCAATACACAGCCATTGATGATGTAACGTGTATTTAGGGCACTGAAAGTCTATGAAAAACATAACCAAGCATGTGCCATTGATTTTATTAATTATGTCGTTGAAGAATTCCCTTTCAGGATCAAAATGATCCGCACAGATAACGGTCATAAATTTCAATCCAAATTCCATTGGCATTGTGAAGACTTGGGATTTGAATATGTGTATATCAGACCTGCCAGTCCTAATCTGAATGGGAGGAGTTTTACAACTATTACAGACCACGCGGTGGCTTGAAAGGTAAAACTCTTTATGAGATTTTTTTTGGAAAAATGAGAACGTAAAAATGTTCTATCCTCCGTCAGTGAGTATGTACACTATCCTATGCTACTCCCTAACAATAGGATTATTTGCTTTTTTTATTGTCGGCAGCAATACGAGCTTGTATCCCCTTCTGGGATAATTGGGTTGTAGTGGGTGATATTCGTGGTGTAATATCAAAAATATTCATATCATAGAATTCTGGATTATTAATAAATGGAAAATATCCGGCAGGGACAATGATATTGTATTTATTAACCACATCTCTTAATTTTCGGTTCGTTGGTACTCTATCTAAAATAGCCATTAGCCTTGATATTGCTAACTCTAGCTTATCTAGTGGTGAAAGAGTGACTATTGTTACCTCATCTTCTCCACTTAAATGGGCATAATCATCCTTTTTACTTATTGAATAGAAAAATGAGTCATCTGCCATTTTATTATAAATAGTTATTTAATTGAGTATTTAATTCCCTATTCCTTTCTCAATAGTATTCCTTTCTCAATAAATAGCGAGCAAAAATTCTCTGTCGGCATTTAAAAAACCTTGGTTAATGCAAGGCGTTTTTCTTCAACAAAGAATATTCAGAGTTGAGCACTGTTGTATGCCCCATTTTTACGAAAATGTGATCTGTGACAGGCTCAGTACAACAGTAAGTCTTAACAACAATCTAATTTTATATATAAATAATTCTTATTTATTGTCATTTGCTGCTAATTGACAGAATGAAATCCATTGACTTTTTAATGAGCTGTATCATTAGTTTTAATCGATACTTTCGATCTAAATTAATAAATTCGATAGTTTTTATCGATCGATTGTGTGATTTTTGAACGATTTAAACAATTTTATTTTCTAAATGATAACTTATAGTATTAATTTCATAACGAAATATTGAAATTTTATAAATACTTTTATCAATTAAATCATAACGCAAATATTTTATTTCTTTTGTAAGTATATGAGTGATTAGCAAATAACAGTTCTTAAGTACGAGTTGTAACACATCTATATTTCGATTTTGGAGTTATCAGCATGAATAAGAAAGTCAATGTATTGCGTGGCGCCAGGTATCAATTAGGTTTTACGCTGATTGAAGCATTAGTTGTGATGATTGTTGGGATTGTGATATTAGCCGCCGCCGCCGCGGGGATTGGTAAGTTGTTTCGGGCTTCGGAAATTTCAACCGAATCGTCGAATATTACTCAGATGGCCGCAAATTTGAAATCAATTAAAAATGGCGCCAAAGGTTATGACAGTTTGGATAACAAGATTGCCATCCATTATAAGGTTGTTCCGGCCAATATGACTCAGGATGGTAAGTCCGGGATTATTTTTAATAGTTGGAATGGCAAGGTAATCATTTCTCCGGGAGATACCACCGCTCAGACCTTTAAGATTGAGTATCAAAATGTGCCTGATGAGGCTTGCCAGCAACTTTCGTTGAAATTGCGAGTGGCGGGTTGGTCGAAAATGACCGTGGGTGGTGGAGGTGGGAAAGGACAGCAGTCAGCCACGGAAATTAAACCAGATTCGACTTTGGCGCAAATTGAAGCGGCGTGTAATGCCAATGATGCGAATACCGTGACGCTTGTTTCTGCCAGTTAGAGTTTGATTGATGTTTTGATGTGGATGTGTGGCTTGGCAGGCTCGGTGAAGGCTTCTCAAGCTGCATTTTCTTGGTGAGGGAAGTTGCCGGTTTCTCTGGTTCTGTTGTTGTTTCCCTTATCTAATCGTTGTGTGCTGAATCTGCCGGGAGATCATCATGATGATAGGGTGGTTGCAATCTTCTACCGGGTGTTTGGTCCTGGCATCCGGGTTGCTAGGGCTGTGTGTCGGAAGTTTTCTTAATGTGGTGATCTGTCGCCTGCCGATGATGATTTTCTCTGAAATCAATAATGAGTCTGTCAGCTTTAATCTCTGTTTTCCTGGTTCCCATTGTCCACGTTGCAGCCACGTGTTAGCGGCCCGCGATAACATTCCCCTGTTGAGCTATTTGTGCCAGAAAGGGCTCTGTCGATACTGTAAGGGTGCGATTTCTATACGTTATCCACTGGTTGAAGGCACGGTAGCGGTGCTCTTTTCCTTACTGGCTTTGGACTTGGGTTGGAGTTACTCGTTGTTGGGGTTTTTAGTGTTCAGCTCGATGTTGGTCGTACTGGCGGTAGTCGATTTCGAATATATGCTGCTGCCCGATCAACTGACACTTTCTTTGTTATGGCTAGGGTTGCTGTTTAATTTGTCATCCGCCGGTTTTGTCGCGTTGCCTTTGGCTGTCATTGGCGCAGTTTGGGGATATCTGTTTTTCCGGCTGGTTGAGTGGATCGCCCGGCGATTGACTCGACGCGATGCATTAGGCATGGGAGATGCCAAGTTTCTGGCGGCGCTCGGTGCCTGGTTAGGGTTGGAAGCGCTGCCAGTAGTGATTTTGCTGGCGGTGGAACTCACGCTGGTAAGTTATCTGGCAATGCGGTGGTTACGCAGAATTAAAACACCGCAGATACCTTTCGGGCCAGGTCTGGCAGTAGCTGGATTGATTGTCGCGCTTTGTCATCGGTAGCTAGCCGTGGTGCAGTTTTATAATAGAAGGGCTGTTTATGCATGATGGTAAGTCTGTATCCATATTGATGATACGTCGTCGTAATGCCGGTTTCACTCTGTTGGAAGTGACGATTGCACTTATGGTACTGGCGTCAATGATGGTGGTTGGTGTGATTTATCTGAATAGGCAGAGTGATATGTTGGTGAATCAGGTGGTAGCCGGGCAAATCCAGCACCTCGGCGATGCCGTAGTGGATTATGTGAATAATAATTACACCGCTTTAAGTCAAGGACCCACGTCAGCACCAATCCATTGGGCGGAGATGCGTCCTTATTTGCCCCCCGGATTGGATCAAAATACAGTCAATCCGCTTGGTCAGAAATATGATGGCGTATTACGTGTCGTTGTGCTGCCTAATGGCAAAAAACGCATCGATCCGCTGATTTACACCGTTCCAGCAATAGAAGGCGGAAAACAGCCGGATGTGGCGGAACATGCAATGAAAATCGTGCAATTGATTGGCGTTGGCGGCCTCTATCTCGATTACCGGGATCGTGACAGTAACAATCCAGTCACTTATTGGAACAGTTACGGTCAGGTCGATTCCCTCGAATCTTTTGCTGGTTTTTTCAATGAACAACCTACTGAAATTGGACGCATTTTTTACGCTCCATTTGTGCGGGATGCATCAACTTATGGTCCCGGTACCTTGGCCGGTGATTTGCTTCATCGGCAAAAAATAGATGGGCATCCAGAGTGGAATAAGATGGAAACCAGCATCAACATGGGGGGCAATCACCTTGATCAGGTCGATACGCTGTCGATGCAAGGGAGCGGTGTGGTTGATGGGGTGAATAAGGTCGCTTTCTCTTCCCGTTTTCAGCAAAAACAATCTTATATCGCGCAAGGTAATGATGGCGCGATGGTTGTTAATCCAACACATGGCACGCTATTTATTTTGGATGGTAATGCTAATCCCGCTAGGAAAGGCACTTTGGCTGCCGGTGATGTTCATGCAGATCAGAACGTGGTTGTTGGTAATAACCTGGTGATAAATACGAAAACGGGCAGTTTTGCCGGTAGGGGATGTCCAGCGTTAGGGAGCGTATCCATGAGTAAACAGGGAGAGTTGTTGATTTGCCAGCATGTGGGTTTTGGTATCCCGATTTTGCAATGGAAAGATGTCGCAGGGAATAAACGATTGTTTGAAAATCAAATGGTTATGGGAAGTGGTGACGGGCCTGCGTCAGGGATGTCGTCTGCTGTGGCGGGGAGGAGAGATACCGATTATCTCAGTCGTGGCGGTAAGGAAAGCAGCCAGCCCTTTTTGAACAATTCAGATTCTCCTGTGTTGGTGACGGCTTCCATACCATCCCTTTCTCATGGTTATCACCGGCGTTGTGTGTTGGCGGTGTATGAAATGAATGTGCATGGTAACGACCAACAATATAACTTTCCGCTGGTTTCTCAGGGAGCGGGGTTGATGGATAATTCCGGCGCTAATGCTCGTGTCACTCTACGAGAGGCAGCGCCTTGTGCCGTGACATTCATCGCCAAGCCGCATAGGAAATATAATATTATCAGTATGTTACACGCTGCGTACAGAGTACGGAAAACGGAGGACAGAAAACAGAGTATAGGGAGCGGATGATTGGCTGTATCCAATGTTGATTTTTCTGGTGGGTGGATTTTTACGTTTTTAATTTGCGGAGAACGAAAATGTGGCCATTAGCGATTGTTAGCGTTGTCGTTGTGTTTTTCATGCAACTGATTTTTGGTCAGTTGTTACATGAAGTGCGTGTGCAGTCAGTGCGTGCCAGGACAGATGTCGCAGCGTTGTTTCGTAGTTATGCTTCAGCCGGTGTGCAATTACTTAATCATCATTCTCAAGGAAAGATCAGGCGCCGGAATATGCAGCAGGCATTAACTGCTTTGCATATGGAGTGGGTAAACACCGGTGCCTGGTGTGACAACTTTTCCAGTCAGTGTCTTTGGGGGGGATTTATTTCAGGGGCCCATGTCTATATTTTCCGCAAAAATATCAGTGCTAGTGACAATGTGTTGTTGCACGGGGCTTTCGCGGAATTGCTGAGATGGGGAGCAGAACCCGATCAGATAGGTTTCAAGCGTGGCTCTTGGCTTATCGATGGCAAGGGAAAACGCATAGAAAGCCAACTTGCCAGACGATTACCGGGTGATGTTCGGGAATTTGTTTCTGACGGAGCGCTGGTGGAAATATTGTAGTTGCTATTCCGCAAGCGGGCTTTCTTCGGGTAACTGACCCATTAATGGGTTGTTTGGCGACTTATTTTCCTTTGGAGAAAGATCGATGAATAAAATAATCGCATCTGTTTTTATGGCGCTTGTCTCTCTGTCAAATGTCGCCGTTTACGCTACACCTGTGCCAACATCGGTTCCTCTGGCGGCAGTGTGGACAGCAACGTCGGGGCAAACGCTGCGTGATGTTATACAAGCGTGGGCCAGTAGGTCCGGTTATGAGGTGGTGTGGGATGCTTCCTATGATTTTCCGATTCGGGCTAATCTGCGTTTCAGTGGCACGTTCATTCAAGCGGTGAGTGCGTTGTTCGACGCCTACACAATGGCGAATCGCCCTTTCAACGTCGATATTTATCAGGAACAGCGGCTTGTCCATGTTCAGGCTCAGGGGTAATAACATGTCTATTCAGTTTTTGACGTTTTACAGAGGGTTATTGTTGCCCTGTGTAGCCGTTGGACTGTCAGGTTGTGCGGCAATCGCTAAGGTCGATCAGCAGGCAGATACCGAGATGGCGCAGGCGACTAAGGTTATTCAAGGATTACGTGATAGTGCCGCCGCAATGTCGGTACATGTGCATGAACATGGTTATTGGGTGTCAACTAAGGAGATCCCTTCGAAGAAGGAGAGTGAAACCGTCTCTTGTCGGTTGACCCTTGAGGAAGCTGAGCCGATTACCTTGGGTGAGTTCGCGGATAAGATCAAACGTATTTGCGGTGTACCGGTGGTGATCAGCGCCGATGCCCGGCTCGCTGTCTATCCCGGTTCGACATCGGGTGAAAAAGGGAGTGAGGGGGGAGTTGTGGTGGTCAATTCAGGCACACAGCCGGTATCTGGAGAGGGGGAGCCGGAGGTGTTGAAAATTCATGTGAATTGGCATGGATCGCTAGTGGGGTTGCTCGATTCGGTTGTTTCGTCGTCCGGTTTGCATTGGAAAGTACATAATGGCGCAGTGCATATTTTCAAGACAGAGACGCGGGTGTTTCAAATATATGCATTGCCGGGTACGGATGCATTGTCTTCCAGCGTGACTGCGACGACGAGTGCGACGTTCGGCAGTGGAGTCAGTGAGGGTGATAGTGGTAATAGCGGTAGTACTCAAACCCTTGCAACTTCTTTGACACGTTCGGTGATGGATGAGATCCAAAAAACGGTATCAGCCATGCTGACGCCGGGGGAAGGTAAGCTAACTCTATCGATGGCGACAGCATCGTTGGCGGTAACCGATTCACCCGAAGTACTCGATAGGATTAAGGATTACATTGATCAACAGAATAAATTGCTGACCACCCAGGTGGTGCTTAATGTCAAGATCCTGAATCTGACTTTCGATCGCACTGATCAGTATGGTGTCGATTGGTCGCTAGCTTATAAAAGTGCTCGTATAGGATTGAGTAATGAGAGCAGGAATAGTGTTAGTGATGACGGCGGAATCAGTACCAATATTCACATCCTCAAAGGGCCATTCAGTGACAGCGCTTTGCTAATTAAGGCGTTATCAGCGCAAGGTAAAGTATCCATAGTGACTCAACCCTCTGTGACTACGTTGAATTTGCAGGCAGTACCAATGCAGGTGGCAACTCAGACCGGTTATGTTGCATCCATTTCCAATACTTCAACGCCACAAGTCGGTACTTCGGTGGGGATTGAGCCTGCAACAGTGACGACGGGTTTTAATATGTTGATGCTGCCTTATGCTATGGCTGACAAGCAAATATTGTTGCAGTACAACATTAGTTTGAGCGATTTAAAGAAGCTGGAGAAATTTGGCAAGGAAGAGACCGGTCAGGTGCAGTTGCCGACGATAGATTTACGCGCATTCAGTCAGAAGGTGCGGCTGCATTCTGGTGAAACGCTGGTGTTATCAGGGTTCGAGCAACAGTCAGATACCAGTGATCGCAGTGGTTTAGGTAGCCCGGATAATCAGCTCTTGGGAGGGAGCCGTCAGGGTAAAAGGAATCATAATGTGATCGTAGTCATGATTACGCCTATAGTGGTAGATTAAAAGATGACCGAGATAGGCGTGGAGCATGTCATGCAAATCAAGTTATGTGGTAAGACTCTGGTGGCTGGCATCATCTGGCGGCCGCCGGTAGCTGTACTGGCGCGGGCTAACATGCGCAGAAATGGGATTGCAGCGGGGTTTACCCTAGCCGTTCGCCATCGTGTTGGACGAGGTGTTCAGGTCGGTTATGCGCCAAAGGAGGCAGGAGAACCCGGTTATTATTCATTGGCTGCTGTCTTGGCTAAAGTGGTGGATAAATCTAACTGGATCGGTGCGTTTCGTTTGTCTGATGCGTGTTATGCGTTAGTGGCAGTACATCAGGGTGCAATCATGGCTGGACGTGATTTGATCGGAACTCGCGAAGAGATCGAGACGAAGTTGCGTGAGACGGTACAGCTAGTCGAGGATGCTAATGGGGTGTGGCATGCCATCTATGCGCCGAAGGAGTTTGAATCGCTGTGGCCGGAGATGCCATTAGAGCAGCTATTATCGAAATCGATATTGAAAAAGTCTGTCGGTCAGCTAGAAAGTTTAACCGGTGAAATGTCGAAGTATCAAATTAAGGTCTTTGTCATGACCGCCGGTTTAACACTTTTGTTGGGGGGCGGTTGGTGGATGTGGCATACCTATAAGCAGAATAGGGTGGTGGAACTACCTGATTTACCCCGTGAGGTAGTGGAAGCCCTACCACCGCATCCGTGGCTTGCACAACCGCAAATGGCATGGCAATTCTCTACATGGAAGAGGGTGTTAGCCAGAGTGCCCTTGTCGCTGGCAGGTTGGCAGGTTGAATCGATTAGCTTGGATACTGATACGGTTTCCGTGAGCTATCAACGTCATGAAGGCATGCCGATCAATATCTTTCAGGTCGCTGCCATCAATATTTTCCGAGCTGGTCCGGTTATCTCCAATGGGGGAGAACAAGCACAGGTATTGATACCGATTGAGCAGCAGAGTGAGGATCAGGCAGGTAATGATGATGTATTGCAGTCATCCGATCAGGCGTTGGTTGAATTGATCTCTTATTTTCAGGCGCTAAATTTGCCCCCTCCGGTTTTGACTGAGAGTGCTTCCGTCTTGCCCCCACCACCGCCTCCCAGAGCAGAGGGAGAGACACAGGTGTGGGCCAATCCTGATTGGCAGACTTATAGTTGGACGCTCTCTTCTCAGTTACCTCCAGATGCTTTGTTTTCAGGTAAGCCTTTCCCTGGACTGAGGGTCACTAGTGCCAAAGTGGTGTTAGCTGATGGTTTCCCTCAGTGGGAACTCAATGGAGTTTTCTATGCAAAAAATTAGTCAGTTTATGATCAGTCTGTTGATGGTGTCGGTATTTTCGTTGGCATATGCACAAGTATCATCCACTGAGCGTTCAGCAATTCAGGCGAAACCTGTTGCACAGAAACCGGTATTGTCAGAGGTGACGGCGAACAATAGCGTTGCTGCGCAATTGGAGAAATTACAGACGGATGTGATGTTACTTAAAGCCGAAACTGCAAGGGCAAATGCGCAGGCTGAACTCGATAAAATTTCCAGAATCGTGAATAGAGGCAGTGTTGTTAATAACGATTTGCCTTTAGTCAAGTCAATCTTTGGACGTAACGGTGTGTTGATTGCCACGCTCCGGTTTCGTTTGGGTGGCATTATGGATGTGAAAGCGGGTGATTGGTTACCGAATGGTTATAAGGTGATCCGCATTAATTCCGGGGTGGTGACTTTCGCTAAACAAGGACGATGCTATGACGTGGGCCTTACCGCAACCAATGATGCATCGTTGTTAGATAGTCTTGATTTAATGGTAGCGCCACCGTTGCCGTTAAGTCGTTAATTGCTGAGTAGGCGGTTTCCTATGGAAATAACAAGCTCCGATCTGCTGTGTATGGTCAGGCAGGGCGCAAAAGTTTTATCCGCCCTGAGCGGTGCACTTGAAATCGAGTCAGCGAACCGTAGTTTGATCTGTCTGATTGAGTTGCCTCAGCAAAAGGGGCAGTGTGTGCTGGCGGTATCTGCTTCCCATCGCCTTGATCCCCATGTGCTGGCCTATGAGGAAACCGTTAAAAGACACGGTCTTACCTATCAGATTGTCACCTGTGGAATGGGGAGCATATTGGAGTTGTACCGTCTTAACAAAAGCCATAATCATAGTCATGGGTTAGGCGGAACGGAATCCGATGTTCAGCGTTATATCATTCGCTTAATTGGTGAAGCCACTGAGGAGCGCGCGTCGGATTTACATATCATCGCTCGTCATAATTATTGTGAGGTTCGTTGCCGTATCGATGGTTATTTACGGCCAGTGGGACAGTTGCGCCCAGAGGAAGGATTGCGGCTGTGTGCGACGATTTACCAAAGTATGTGTGATGTGGCGGAGCCGACTTTTAAGCCGATGCAAGCACAGCGTGCGCGAATGAAGGATGAATTTCTTGCCGAGTGCGGGCTTTCTGGGGCACGAATTAATACACGTCCTCTTGATCGTGGCATGTTAATGGTGTTGCGATTGCTGTACGCGGATAGCCCCGGAACCGTGCGCACCTTAAGCGATCTTGGCTATTTGCCGGAACAGTGTCAGATATTGGAAGCGCTGATGGACCATCGGGCCGGTGTGGTGCTGCTATCCGGCGCGACGGGTAGCGGCAAGAGCACCACTTTGAAAGTCGTGATGCAGAAGATGATAACCGAGCAAGCTGGCATTCATCTGCTGACACTTGAAGACCCTCCTGAATATGAGATTGAAGGGGCTAATCAATCGCCCATCACCGGTGATCGTGGTGATAGCGTGGTTATCGAACAAGAATGGGCAATGGCAATCGCTGATGCAATGCGACTCGATCCTGATGTAATTATGGTCGGTGAGATACGCGATGCAGTGACGGCAAAGATGACTTTCCGGGCAGCCATGACCGGCCATCTTATTTGGACCACGATACATGCAAACGATGCGTTAGCGATTTTGCCCCGCTTGCAGGATGAGGCGGTAATGGAATCACTGTTAATGGATTCGCGGTTGGTCATCGGCTTAGTCAGTCAATCGCTGATTCAGGTGTTATGCCCTCATTGCAAAATTCCTTTGCAAGGGCATGAGCAAGAACTCTCCGAGCGTTTGTTGAAACGGCTAAATCTTTATTGTCAGCCGGAATCGGTTTGTCTACAGGGGAAGGGTTGTGACTATTGCAAACAGTGCGGTACCGTGGGCCGAACCGTCGTGGCGGAAGTGGTTCAGACTTCTCCTGGCTTAATGCAAGCTTATCGAACCGGTCATCATCATGAGGCAACCCGATATTGGATTACGGAGATGGGCGGTATCAGTAAGATCGACGCACTTATTCGCAAAATAAATGACGGAATGATTGATCCCCGTGCCGGAGAGCGTGTGATGGGGCCGATTGTCCCGGTGGGCTATCAAATCGAGTAAAACGATATGTCAATGACCGATTTTGTTGCAAGACTGAACTATCGAATGGCGAAGATACAGTTCAGTAAGAAAGTGCGGGCCCGTTTCTATGAGCATCTTATTATGATGCTAGAGAATCGTGTCATGCTGATTGATGCATTACGTGAAATGTACAATGTTGCCAGCAATGAAGGCCATAAGCCTAACGGTGGTTATGCGTTGGTGTTGAGTAGTTGTTATGAATCTGTGAGTCAGGGCAGCACCTTGTCAGAGAGTTTGCAACAATGGATTGGTCCTAATGAAGTGGCGGTGATTGCCGCGGGTGAGCGCTCCGGTGATATACGTAGTGCTTTCACGGATGCGATCGCCATGATCGAAGCGGGTAGTAAAATTCGTCGTGCGGTTATTGGTGCATCTATTTATCCTGCGGTACTCATTGGGATGATATGTGTATTGTTGCACATTGTAGCAGGCAGTCTGGTACCGAAATTGGCTGCGGTTTCCAAGCCAGAAACTTGGGATGGTGCGGCTTATACCCTATATTTGATGGGAACATTTGTTAATGACTATGGGCTGTATTCACTGATATTCCTGGTGATATTGTTCATGTTAGTAGCATTATCGTTACCTTTTCTTGGGGGACGATTGCGAACGGGACTTGACCGGTTTCCACCGTGGTCACTGTACCGAACCATTCATGGCAGTATGTTTATACTGAATGTATCGTTGTTGATCCGTTCAGGGATGATGTTGCAATCGGCACTAGAATTGCTGCTGGAACAGGCGGGTTCACGCTGGCTGTATGTGCGTATCGCTGCCACGCTTGAACACATCTCAATAGGGACCGGTTTTGGTGAGGCGTTGCGCGATACCGGTTACCGTTTTCCTGATAATGAGGCGATCAGTTATCTGCGGTTGTTGTCACGGTTACAGGGATTTGATCAGTCAATGGCAAAGTTCGCACGGCACTGGCTGGATGAAACGATCATTAAAGTCCAGATCGTGACGCGTGGGTTCCTGTTCGTTTCGATCCTCATGATCGGTGGTATGTTGATGCTGGTGGTTACCGCGGTGTCTGGCATTGAGAATGCCATTGAGCAGTCGCTCTCTCTGCCCTCTGTTTAATGTCGAGGCTAACTGATGAAAATTCGCCAAGACATGGAAACTGAAACTCGTGCATGTCGCGAGAAAGTGCTGGATGAGCTGAGAAGAGCTTGCGGACCGATTATCCTCCAAGCGCTTGATGACAAGGATGTGGTGGAAATAATGATTAATCCTGATGGAAAATTGTGGATTGAATCGTATAACCAAGGCATGAGTGAAGCGCAATCTGATTTTCCGGTAGAGGCGTCAGAGCGGATTTTACTGATTTCGGCAGCACTGCAAAAATCGGATATTGGGACTGATATGGGCCTCATTGAAGGGGAATTTCCGTTGGGGAGTGCGCGTATTGCCGGTGTCTTGCCTCCGCTGGCAAATGCGCCGACTATTGCCATTCGTAAACACTCTCCGGTGGTATTATCGCTGTCTGATTACCGCAAAAGCGGCATTATTAAACCGATAGGCATTACCGCCATGCGGTTGGTATCCGGGATAGCGAGCTATAAACGCAGTTTTGAACATCCCATTGAAGCAATTCGCGAAGCCGTGGTTATGCGTAAGAATATTCTAATCGTTGGGGGTACCGGCAGTGGGAAGACGACGCTAGCTAATACTATTTTGTACGAGATTAGTCTGCAATGCCCGCATGACCGTATCGTGGCGATTGAGGATACGATGGAATTACAGCTTAACAATGCTAACCGAGCGCTGTTACGCACTAGTCAAGATGTGGATATGCGTCGTTTGTTGCGGACTACGATGCGTTTGCGTCCAGATCGTATTGTAGTGGGGGAGATTCGCGGCGGTGAAGCTTATACTTTGCTCAAGAGCTGGAATTCCGGCCACCCTGGAGGGGTAACAACAATGCATGCTAATTCATCTGAAGAGGGGCTACAAAAACTGGCGCATTACATTTATGAAGATGAGACTGCACAGGGTTTTACTCCTGATACTATCGGTTGGATGATCGCCAAAAGTGTGAATCTGGTGGTGGTAATAGAAAAGATCGCAATGGAACCGGGAAGAATGGTGACAGAAATTTGTGAAGTTTCCGGGTTTATGAATGGTCGTTACAATATGAATGTTTTGTGCTTACAAAGTAATGGGTATTGTGAATTCAAACCACGTATTTAAAGGTGTGATGTTATGGTATGGTATATTATGTGAATCTACCATTTAAAAATATATAATTTCATAAGTTTTTGTAGCCCGGATAATATAGAATTAAGCCATTGTAAATTTGGCAAAAACCTATCAAGTAATCCGGGCATGGATTTTTTATTATTTTTTTAGACAAAAATCTTACGGTCGATTCGATAGAAAATAATCGTATCTCCCTGATTAAGTCTTTATTTTTCAAAAAGAAGTTCTCACCGGTTTACCAAAACCAGACTCTATTCTTGAGCCGACGCAATATTACCGCAAATTCTTTGCTAATCGTTCATTTAAATTATCTGGAGGTAAAGTGAAAGCCTCTTTATTGCGTACTACTAAAAGAATGTGTAGTACCTAATTTTATTTTTCCCGGGTGTTGCGCAGATTTTGTTATCGGGAATAACACTCGCTTTATTGGCGGTAAAGTTTGTGCAACCCGAAGTACAGTTCGAAACAGTATTCGCTTGATCATTGAGCGATCGGCTGCATTTAGCGCGGTACGTAACGAAATCTCAACGGCCTCATTAGCATATGTCCGCATTTGTTGTTCATAATCTGAAATCGCCTTGATTAAGTCTTCATGACCAGATGCTACGCGAGTTAGCGTCTGTGTGAGTAAAAGTGCGTCTCGAAGCGCTATGTTTGCTCCCATTCCTACCATTGGCGTCATGTTGTGAATAGCGTCGCCAAGTAGAGTGACAGCGCTGGAACGCCAGGGTAAGAGATGCTCCATACTGCGTAACGGAATCACAGAGATGTTTTCCATATCACTCTGCTTAATCAGGGTATGCAGGTTCGGGTCCCATGCAGCAATACGGGTACAGATCAGATCACACAGAGATTCCGCGGGAAAATCGGTAATCGTATTCGGATAGCTATTCGTTGCTGCTGCGTAGGCCCACATGACAAAATCACCAATTTCTGTCGATGTGGCCTTTACCTGGGTATTGATTGGAGCACGCCATAGAGAGACAAACAATCCACCAGAGCTTTTAGGCACGATATTGTTGGGCGACCCATCCAGCAAATATGGAGGCAATGAGGCAGCAAGAGCTTGGGTAAGGCGCACACGTCCAACGGTGAGCGTGACGCCAATATCAAGCCTTTTTATCGCGGGGAGGTACTGCTTGCGTACTTTTGAATTGCTTCCATCTGCACCGATAAGAACATCAACATCTTCGTGACTTCCATCGGTGAAAAAAAGCCTGACTTTACCGTTTTGCATGTGTTCATAACGCTCGAACGTTTTGTTCCATTGAACGGTATCTGAGAGCCCATCGTTTAGTACTTCTATAAGTTCAGATCTGCTGATTGACATCCGATCTTCGGTAATGATCTGTCCATCCTCCTGATGGATATCTCTCTGAGCTGCGAGAAGAAGACGTAGATGTTCATCATAGAATCTTGTCTGTCCACCAACAGGCTTTGAAATCTTTTTAAAGGTTAGCCAGTTGGTTTCTGGGAGGCATTCCTGCATTGCTTGCTGGCCGAATGTATCGACGTAAATTCCATAACCGGGAAGTATGGATGATGTGGCAGAGCCTCGTTCATAGACTTTTACTTTTATTCCGTTTTTGCGCAAGCCATGTGCCAGGCATGCTCCACCAATCCCTGAGCCAATTATTCCAACGTTCATTTCTTTTTTCTCCATAAGTAGTACGATGTGATTCTGAAAGAATCATGGTGACTGTAGCTGGCCAGGACCATTTGATCACAGCCATCGGTTGTGTTACTGCTATAGTCTTAATAATAGTATACCGTACCGTTCGGTACCAATAAAAATTTAGGTTTTTTACATGACAAATACACCTAAAGCCCAAACAGATCACAAAAGAACCCGTTCGTACTCTAGAATTTCAGGAGAACGAGTTAACGAGCTGTTAAAGATTGCTGCTCAGGTATTTGCAGAACGGGGTTTTGATGGTGCCAGTATCAATGAGATGGCGAAACGTGCTAATGCTTCGAAGGGAACCTATTATAGTCGATTTCCTTCTAAAGAAGAGCTGTTAGTCGCTGTTGTTAAGCAGAGAATAGAAGAAGTTGAGGGCGGTCTGGACAAGACCATGAACCCCGAGCCAGATATTGGGAAAGCATTAACCATTTTTGCAGAGGAAATTTTCACGGTAATTCTTTCAGAAACAATGATTGCAAATTACCGGGTGGTCACTCTGGAGGCCCAACGTTTTCCGCAATTAGGTAAAATCTATTATGAAAAGGGTGTCAAAAAGATAGTAGATTTTCTTGTCGAATATCTGGTACGAAAGATGAAGGAGGGAAAATTGAACATAGTAGACCCAAAAATCTCCGCAGAGGTGTTTATCGATGGCATCATTGGAACGCCAAGGCTTAAGGCTACTTTGGGCATTGGTTTACCTACTCCAGAGGAGCAATCTCAGCGAATTGCCATTGCTGTTCAGTCATTTCTCGCTACATATGGTACTTCCTCATGTGATAGCACTTCTTCATCATGATAGTCGCGCTGTAGTAAACCAGATGTAGTAAATCAGAAATTATCGTTCAGAAATTATCATAGGAATAGCGTTGAATTAAGGGCCTGCCTGTTATCAGGTAGGTCTTTCTGTTGAATTAAGGAAGCGGTTTGAATGCCTTGGATATATACCCGTCATCTTTCAAGTTGCCTCTTTGTTGGCTGCACTCGCTCACCCCGGTCACATCGTTATCTATGCTCACTCCCTTGCCGTCGCGATCCATCTTGAAATCCATAGGGTATAGACGAAACGCTTTGGCGTCTTTTTGGCTTGGTTGGTGATGGCTTATTATATTTCCTTTGTAAGTAAATAGTTTACAATGTAAATAACTTGTTGTTTTTCTTTGATTAGAGTTTGAATTTGTCATAATTAAAATTAACTCATGAGAATGTTATGAAGGTGGGGATGTTGATATGGTAAAAAGAGCGATAAAGCCACTGTGTATTTCGGTTATTTGTAGCACATCGGTAATAGCTGGATATGCTTTAGCTAATCATCAGAATAGGCTTATTGAAGGTGATATTCAAAATCTGCCAAAAATGCAGATTGAAAAGATATCTGAGACAACAACACCTGAACAAGTACAAATTCAAACTGCTACAATTTCAGAAACAGAACGCCGTAAGATGCTGCGAAGTTGGATACCAGCACAAATTAAGCCCGTTTTCTTTGACCGATTGGTTAGTTTGTACTCCTCTAACCAGATGCAACCTTTGTGGCAAGATAAACTCGCGGTTCAATGCTTTGAACAGCAACTTTCAGAACTGGCCTTGGCTGGGTTTCAGCCGCAATTTGGTCAATGGCTGATTGAACTCAATGATGCTCAATTGAGTCAGATGGGACGTGATCTCATCTTATCGGATGCTATGCTAGGTTATTTACAATTTGTCTCAGATGTCGGCCATCAGGGCCAACGCTGGCTCTATCGCACTATACCATACAAAATACCATACAAAATTGTATTACCTTCACCAGTCGTTATAGATCAGTGGCAGCAAGCTATTATCAATCACAATGTGGCCGCTTATATCGCAGCATTGGCACCACAACATCCTCAATATGAAAATATGCGCAAGGAGATGATGAAACAACTGGCTGATAGTAAACCGTGGCCACAGCTTTCTGACAAAAATGCGCTAAAACCGGGACAGAATAGCGCTGATGTCGCTGTGTTGAAGGAAATACTTATTCGTCTTGGTATGTTGAGCGAACTGACAACTCAATCAGATAATATCTACGATCCTGAACTGGTGACTGCGGTGAGAAATTTCCAGCATTGGCAAGGGTTGGCACCGGATGGTGTAATCGGTAAACGCACAAGAGATTGGCTAAATACTTCTCCTCAAACCAGAGCAGGATTGATGGCGCTTAATATCCAGCGTTTACGTATTATCCCAGGATATGTGTCCACAGGAATTATGGTCAATATTCCCGATTATTCATTGCATTATTATCTTAATGATCAGGAAGTATTGGACTCGAAAGTGATCGTTGGTCGCCCAAGCCGTAAGACACCCATTATGAGTAGTGTGTTGAATAATGTGGTGATTAATCCTCCCTGGAGTGTGCCAACTAGCCTGGCAAGAAAAGATATCGCACCACGGGCGGTTGATGATCCCGGATATTTTCAACGGCGAGGATACGTTATCTTTTCAAATTGGCGTGCTGATGCCAGTGTAATCGACCCTTACACTATTGATTGGAACGTGATTACGCCTGCTAACTTTCCTTATCGAATATGGCAAGCTCCGGGGCCGACTAACTCATTAGGCCGTTATAAATTTAATATGCCAAATTCTGATGCTATCTATTTGCATGATACGCCGAACCATAACCTGTTTAACAAAGACATTAGAGCGATCAGCTCTGGTTGTGTGCGGGTTAACAAGGCTTCAGAATTAGCAAGTATGTTATTGGAAGATGTAGGTTGGCATCAGAGTAAAGTGAATAATACCCTGAAACAGGGTAATACCGTTTATGTTAACATCCCACAGCGTATTCCAGTTTATTTGCATTATTTAACTGCTTGGGTAGATGAGCAGGGGGTACCTCAGTACCGTACCGATATTTATGACTACGACAATAGTGTGAGACAAGGTACCCAGTTTTTGT
Organism: Photorhabdus kayaii; assembly: GCF_025384895.1. Taxonomy (NCBI): domain Bacteria; kingdom Pseudomonadati; phylum Pseudomonadota; class Gammaproteobacteria; order Enterobacterales; family Morganellaceae; genus Photorhabdus; species Photorhabdus kayaii. Next base: position 42,972 of record NZ_JAJAFZ010000008.1, on the reverse strand, counting down.
CAAAGTTGTTACCTTTACAAAACTAAATGCAACTAATTTTTGTTATTAATTGTCATAGTGACCAGTTGGCCTATTGTTTCTATAATTTGGGTATGATGTTTCTTCATGGATATAATCGATCATAATCGCCGCAAGTGGCTTAGTGCGGGAGCCGCTGCTTTAGGCTTGAGTTTGTTGCCGGGGTATACTTTTGCGACTCTGGCCACTCCACGTCCACGAATTTTACGTTTTGACAACTTACATACGGGTGAAACGATTAAAGCTGAATTTTTTGACGGCTATCGTTACAACAAAGAAGAGCTGGCCCGTTTGGATCATCTGTTTCGAGATTACCGTCAAAATAGAGTTAAGACTATTGATCCTAAATTATTTGATCAGATTTATTTGCTGCAAATGATGATAGGGATTAATAAGCCTGTACAACTCATTTCTGGTTATCGTTCACTGGTAACCAACAATCAGTTGCGCAAGCAAAGTAAAGGCGTGGCTAAACAGAGTTACCATATTCACGGGCGGGCGATGGATTTTCATATTGAAGGTATTGAGCTTAGTCGTATCTGCAAGGCTGCTCTGAAAATGAAAGCGGGAGGGGTAGGATACTATCCACAGAGTAATTTCGTTCATATTGATACAGGTCCCGTCAGGACGTGGTAATCTGGTGAGTAACTATTTTGTTTTGACTATGGAGTAAATGAAATAATGAAATACCAAATTATTCCTGTTACTGCTTTTATGCAGAATTGTACCCTTATTTGGAATGAAGAGAGTAAGGAAGCGGCAATTGTTGATCCGGGTGGTGAAGCAGAAAAACTGATCGCCGAGATAGAACGTCGTGGTCTGAAATTGACTCAGATTTTATTGACCCATGGTCATTTTGACCATGTTGGCGCAACAGCGGAAGTCGCTGAACATTTTAATGTGCCGGTCTACGGGCCACAGCAGGAAGATGCTTTCTGGATCGAAGGCTTGCAAGCTCAAAGCCGGATGTTTGGCATTGAAGAATGTCCATCATTTGAACCTGATCGCTGGTTAAATGAAGGTGATGAGCTGCGGGTGGGGGGCGTTGATTTATCTGTATTGCACTGTCCGGGACATACACCAGGGCATGTTGTGTTTGTGAATCATGTAGATAAGCTGATTTATATGGGAGATGTTTTATTTAAAGGAGGGGTTGGGCGTAGTGATTTTCCACGCGGTAATCACCGGCAGTTAATTAACTCAATTAAAGATAAACTTCTGCCACTTGGTGATGATTATGAATTTATTCCGGGGCACGGGCCAATGTCGACGCTAGGTCATGAGCGGCAGACTAATCCATTTTTACAGGATGAAGTATCAGGTTGGTGATGTGGCGTAGCGTTTATATTCAATATACCCATCATCTTTCAAGTTGCCTCTTTGTTGGCTGCACTCACTCACCCCGGTCACATAGTTATCTATGCTCCCGGGGATTCGTTCCCTTGCCGTCGCGATGCATCTTGAAATCCATAGGGTATAAGTGTCAATTTGAGGGCTGGCTGATAGTTGTTTGATGGCAACTATAACTGGTTGGAGACTTCAGTCAGATTTTGATCCAGATCACGAAAATAAACGGACATAATGACTCCGTTTGCTCCGGTACGTTTAATCGGCCCTTCAAGGATTTCAACTTCATTCTGATGTACTCAATAAGATTAATATCACAATTGTGTCGGACATCGAATCTTCTGAATGATAAAAGCCGCTGAATTTCAGCGACTTTTCATCGTGAGGTAAATGTTAATTTAGAGTACTGCAACAATGGCTTCACATAGTGGAGCCATGTTTTCTAACGTCAAGCCAGCGACGTTAATACGACCGGAACTGACAGCGTATATGCCAAACTCCTCACGCAGACGTTCTACTTGTTCTTTTGTCAGGCCACTGAATGAGAACATACCATTTTGGCTAATAATAAAGCTGAAATCCTGTTTTGCCCCTTTTTCCTGCAAGGTATTGACAAACAGTTGACGCATACGCTGAATACGTTCGCGCATGGTGGTCAGTTCCTGTTCCCAAGCTGCTTTCAGATCTTCATTTGATAAAATGGTAGTGACAACAGATGCACCATGAGCGGGTGGGTTGGAATAGTTAGCACGGATAATCGCTTTAGCTTGGCTAAATGCTTTTTCTGCTGTATCACTGTCACTAGCAACAATAGTACAGGCACCGACACGTTCATTGTATAGGCCAAAGTTTTTGGAGTAAGAGCTGGCAACAATCAGTTCATTATGATTTTTCGCAAAAATACGTAGGCCTTCTGCGTCTTCGTTCAGGCCCTTGGCAAATCCTTGATAAGCGAAATCAAAAATAGGCAACCAGCCTTTCTCCGCAGACATTTCTGCCAGCTTAGCCCATTGTGCCGGGGTTGGATCGATGCCCGTCGGATTGTGGCAGCAACCGTGGAACAGAACAACATCACCTGGCTGAGCTTCAGACAGGCTTGCTAGCATGTCTTCGAAATTCAGCGCGTGTTTTTCAGCGTCATAGTATTTATATTCACAGACTTCCAAACCGGCGGCGGAAAAAACGTTTTTATGGTTTGGCCAGGTTGGGTTGCTAATCCAAATGCGTTTAGCATTAGTCTGTTTGGCAATGAAATCCGCAGCAATACGTAAAGCACCTGTACCGCCTGGGCTTTGTGCTGTGCGGGCGCGTTTATCTGTGACGACTGGGTGATCTTTGCCAAACAGTAATTCTTGAGTTACGCGGCCAAATTCAGCTAAACCGCTAATCGGCAGATAATTCTTTGTTGTTTCGTTTTCCAGCAAATATTGTTCAGCTTTTTTAACACTACTCAGAACAGGAGTTTTTCCTGTTTCATCTTTATAGACACCGATACCAAGGTTGATTTTATTTGTACGAGGATCAGAACGGAAACTATCGGCTAAGCCAAGAATAGGGTCGGCAGGCGCTGCGGTAATTTTCTCAAACATGTTTGTAATTCCAAAGCTCAGAGTTAAGCCCAAAAGGGTAGTCAGGTTAACGCCGCTAAAACGGTTTGCCAACTATTTGTCGTAAAAAGAAGATAATCTTGTGAGGCAGTTTGCGGAGTGAGAAAAAGTTGGAATAGTAGAGAGAAAACATAAGACTAAAAAAGCAGCACCTAAGCGCTGCTTTCTCTTCATGATGCTTAACTTGTTCAGCTAAATCTAATTTACCAACGGTAATTAGAATTGGTAAACCATACCTACGCCAACAACGTTATTAGTGTTGATACCACTCTCTCTGGTGAATTCATTGCTATCCAGCAGGTTGATTTTGTAATCAATATAGGTAGTCAAGTTTTTGTTGAAGTAGTAGAAAGTACCGACCGAGATATATTTTACGAGATCGCGGCTGTTGGATTCTTTCCCGTCATGATCGAGGTCACCAAGCAGATTTTTACCTTTGGACTGAACGTATGCCAGAGATGGACGTAAACCGAAATCGAACTGATATTGAGCAGTCAATTCGATGTTCTGGGTTTTGTTAGCGATATTTTCCATATTATCTTCACCAACTTTTCCACCGAAGCGGGTCATGTTACGGGTTTCACCGTACATGGCAGCCAGGTAGATGTTGTTGGCATCGTATTTGGCACCAATGTTCCATGACTCAGCGCGATCACCCAAGGCAGTAGAACCTTTATTGGTATCAATATCATAGGCAGTTTTTTGCGCAGAAGTACGGGCAGAGTTAGAGTATGCACCACCGACGCTAATACCATAACCTACGTCATAGGTTGCAGCGAAACCGTAACCATCACCGTTGTCTTTACGGTTGATACGGCTATTAGCCGTGTTTTCACTATTTTCACCCTGATATTGCAGGGCAAAATTCAGGCCATCAACCAGACCGAAGAAATCGGTATTGCGGTAAGTCAACAGACCAGTAGAACGGCCGGTCATGAAGTTATCAGTCTGCGCCATTGAGTCGCCACCAAATACTGGCAACACATCGGTCCAAGCGTTGACATCATAAACCACACCGTAGTTACGGCCGTAGTTCAGTGAACCGTAGTCAGAGAGTTTCAAACCAGCGAAAGCTAAACGCGTTTTGGTTTCTTCGTCAGTACCTTCTGCGCGGTTACCTTTGATATTGTATTCCCAACGGCCAAAACCGGTCAGTTGGTCATTAACTTGAGTTTCACCTTTGAAACCCAGACGGGCGAAGGAGTTATCGCCATCTTCGCCACTTTTGTTGTTAGCGAATTTGTGCTGGACTTCAACTTTACCGTATAGGTCCAGTTTGTTGCCGTCTTTATTATAAACTTCAGCTGCATTTGCTGCCCCAGCAGCTAACAGAGCTGGGATTACTACTGCAAGAACATTGCGTTTCATCATTATTATTACCCTCATTGGTGTTATTCGGACACCTGCCACTGCCAAAAATAATTCTTTAAAAATCTACGGAACTATTTGTGAGAGTTTAGTGTCGTCTGTTTCGCTGTCAAGTGTTTCATTGGTTGTTATTTTTATCCACTCACAAAATGCTATAAAAAAGAAAATTTAGTAAAAATGTGAAATAAAGTGTTTCAAAATGTAAATGAGAGATTATTTTTTAATCTCTGGTTGGTCCAGTTGATCAAAAAAGTGAAAAATGACTCGAAGTTAGTGGCGGAAGAAAATTACCTGTTGATCTTAATAAAAAGAGTAAAATGTGGTGTTTATTTCATCAATCATATTTCTTATATGTAACTTACTGATATGCTTGTCGATGTGTTGCATATCATTTTTTAACAGATACCTGATAATGATTCTTCTTGGAAGAAGTAGTGCTCACTTTAAGTGAGCACCATACACATGTTAATTGGATTTTCTATTAATCTACCTAATTCATTTCAGATTGTTAGAATTGATATACCAAACCTATACCCACAGCGTTATTCGTATTGACATCGAGATATTTGGTGAAGGGGGTGTCATGGACTAAGTTGATTTTGTAATCAACATAGGCAGACAAATTTTTGTTAAAGTTATAATAAGAGCCAATAGAGAGATATTTTACCCAGTCTTGATGAGTGAAAAAAGTTGTTCCCCTGGATTGAACATATGCCAGAGATGGGCGCAGACCAGAATCCAACTGATATTGGGCAGTTAATTCGATATTACGAGTTTTTGCAGAGACAATATCTTGGTAGCCGAAAGAGGTCATATTGTGAGTTTCGCCATACATGGCAGCCAGATATAGGTTGTTTGCATCATATTTGGCCCCAACGTTCCACGCCTCAGCCCTTTCACCACGAGCGACAGAGGTAACGAGTCTTTCATGTGTAATAGGGCGGTCAGAATTGGAGTAGGCTCCTCCTACGCTGATACCATTACCGATATCATAAGTAACGGAGAGGCCGAAACCGTCACCGTTACTACCACCGTTGGGCTTACTACGACTACCGTATTTACTGTGTGAATTGCGGCTGTTTTTGCTGTCTTCGTCGTTCTTACCTTGGTATTGCAGGGCGAAGTTCAGACCATCAACCAGGCCAAAGAAATCCGTATTGCGATAAGTCAAGACACCGGTAGCACGATTAGTCATGTAGGTGTCAGCTTGCGACATGGAATCAGCGCCGAATACTGGCAGTACATCAGTCCAGGCATTGACGTCATAGAGAACACCGTAATTACGACCATAGTCTAGAGAACCATATTTAGCCAATTTTAGACCCGCGAAACCTAGACGGGTTTGATTACCTTCGGAATCATTTGCCTCAGCTTTGTTGGCCTGAATATTGTATTCCCAACGACCATAACCGGTCAGTTGGTTATTGATTTGGGTTTCACCTCTGAAACCCAGACGAACATAGCTTGCATCACCATCTTCACTATATATAGGATATGTATCTGATTTTTGGGTAATTTTAGCGAATTGATGACGTACATCAACTTTGCCATAAAAATCCAGTTTATTACCGTTTTTGTTATAAATTTCAGCGGCATTTGCTACACCAGCAGTCAACATCACTGGGATGACCACGGAAAAGATACTACCCTTCATTATTGTTACCTTCATTTAATTACTATTGTTAATGACCATCATTGGCGTTATTCGGACATCTGTTACTGACAGAAATAATTCCTTTAAGAAACTCGTTGAAATTATTTATGAAAATATCGTGCTGTCCGAGTCGGGGCACAGTTTTTCATTAGCTGTGGATTTTATCTATCATTTAATTGATACAAAGTGACGATTTTTGTAATAAAGTGAAAATAATATATTGCAAAATGTAAATGAAATAGGATTTTTGATCGTGTCTTGAATTGGAAGCATAAAAAAAGCCAGCTTTTGCTGGCTTTATACATAATGATTTTTTAATGTTTGTTTTACGCAATCATTAGAAGTTTGCGCTTCTTGGTGTGCGTGGGAATGGGATGACATCACGTACATTTGGTACACCAGTCACGTAAGCAACCAGGCGTTCAAAGCCCAGCCCGAACCCGGCGTGAGGTACGGTGCCATAACGACGCAGATCACGGTACCACCAGTAATCTTCTTTATTAAGCCCCATCTCTTCCATACGCTTATCCAGCATATCCAGACGCTCTTCACGCTGTGAGCCACCGATAATTTCGCCAATGCCTGGTGCAAGTACGTCCATTGCCGCGACAGTTTTACCGTCGTCGTTCATTCGCATATAGAAGGCTTTAATATCTTTTGGATAGTTTTTCACGACAACCGGAGCTTGGAAATGTTTCTCTGCCAGATAACGTTCATGTTCCGAAGAAAGGTCAACTCCCCAGAAGACTGGATTTTCAAATTTCTGGCCGCAGTTTTGCAGAATTTCAATGGCACTGGTGTAATCAATCTGAGCAAAGTCAGAATTGATAAATTTTTCCAGGCGGGTGATAACATCTTTATCTACGCGTTCAGCGAAGAATTGCAGATCATCAGCACGCTCTGCCAATGCGGCTTTGAAAACATATTTCAGCATATTTTCAGCTAATGTGGCGGCATCATTGAGGTTAGCGAAGGCGATTTCTGGTTCAAGCATCCAGAATTCTGCCAGATGGCGGCTGGTATTAGAGTTTTCAGCACGAAAAGTCGGGCCGAATGTGTAAACTTTGCTTAATGCACAAGCGTATGCCTCACCGTTCAATTGTCCGGATACGGTCAGAAAAGCTTCGCGGCCGAAAAAATCTTGGTTGAAATCCACTTCACCTTTGTCAGTTAAAGGCAGATTTTGTAGATCCAGCGTAGAAACGCGGAACATTTCGCCAGCACCTTCTGTATCAGCAGCTGTTATCAATGGGGTGGAAACCCAGAAGTAACCATTTTCATGGAAGAAACGGTGTAGCGCTTGAGCAAGGGTATGGCGCATACGAGCAACGGCACCAATCAGGTTGGTACGTGGACGCAGGTGAGCCACTTCGCGCAGGTATTCAATGCTGTGGCGTTTAGCGGCCATGGGATAGGTATCAGGATCTTCAACCATACCGATCACGACGATTTTCGTCGCTTGCAGTTCAAAATTCTGCCCTTGACCAAGGGAAGCAACGACTGTTCCTGTCACTTCGACAGAACAACCGGTAGTTAAATGCAGAACTTCATCCTGATAATTGGGCAAATTATTATTAACGACGGCCTGTAATGGATTAAAGCAGGAACCGTCATAGACGGCGAGGAAAGAGATGCCAGCTTTAGAATCTCTCCTTGTACGTATCCAGCCGCGAACGGTGACTTCACTATCAACCGCAACCCGGCCTTGCAGTACGTCGACTACAGGCGCTACGCTCATAGATTTCTCTCTTCTTTATCAGTTCAAGTTTATGAAAATGAATATCCCCACAAGGGGCAACTTATTCTATGTTACTTGCCCTGTTTCAGGAAACAAGGGGAAATCATCAATTTAAACGGTGAAATAGAGGGGAAAGCGCACTTTTCAGATGTGCTGCTGCCTTATTTGCCAGCAGCACAGTGGTATTTTTTAATGAAACTTGAGTTAACAAGCTTGTTTAACCTGGGGTATATCAAAAGCGGCGCGTAGCCTGTTAACAAACTCGTTATCTTCGCAAATGGTTTTGCCAGGGCTGTCTGAAAGCTTTGCGACTGGTTTGCCATTACACTCGATAAGTTTGATGACGATATTCAGTGGCTTAACCCCTGGGATATTGCAGGTAAGCTGTGTACCGATACCGAAAATCAGGTTTATTCTGTTGTGGAAATGACGATAGAGCGCTAGCGCTTTTTGGAAGTCCAGGCTGTCAGAGAACACGAGGGTCTTCGTCATTGGGTCGATACCCAGTTTTTGGTAGTGAGCGATCGCTTTTTCACCCCATTGAACGGGATCACCCGAATCATGGCGTAAGCCTTGATAATTTTTGGCAAACTGGGCATCAAAGTCCCGCAGAAACGCGTCCATTGTAATGCAGTCAGTCAAGGCAATACCTAATTGGTTAGGATATTCTTTCAGCCAACTCTGTAATGCTTCTCGTTGACTGCTAGCCAGATCCGGGCTGATTTGCTGATGAGCTTGAAACCACTCATGCGCTTGTGTTCCAACAGGAGGGAGTCCAAGCTGTTGTGCAAGTTGGTAATTGCTAGTGCCAATCAGATAAGGGAAATGCTGTTGCAGCTCACTGACGATAGCGTGTTGAACATGGTGTGAGAAACGACGGCGTGTACCGAAATCCATCAGTTTAAAACTGGAGAGATCGATTCCTTTATTTTCAGCATGTTGATAGAACAGTTTGATCAATTTGCGTAGCTGGTTGACTGCATTTTCCACTGCGTTATCGGGTAAGTGATGACGATGAATTAATTCACTGATTAACGCCAGTAATGGGACTTCCCACATAATCACTTCATGCCATAATCCTGAAATATGGATAGCTAATTGACCGCCATTTGTAACAGAAATATTGACTTGCTGTGGATTAAAACGAAAGGTTTTTAACCAGCCCAGATAATCAGCCTTGAAAAAAGGCAGACTGGAAAGGTAATTAAATTCAGCATCGGTTAATGCCAGATCAGCCATCATATTAACTTGATGACGTAATTCTGTGGCATATTCACCTAGCAGTTCATCGCCGCGGCAGCGAAACTCCGCAACAACAGGAATGTGGCTGTAGCGGTGGTACACTGCTTGTTGCATATGAAGTTTATAAGCATCAGTATCAAGCAGTGATTTAATAATTGGGGTAGCGTCTAGTGTCATAGCGCGTTATGCATCCTCACGGAGCGTATTCGTATTAGCTAAATCGATAAAGTTGGAAGAGTATACCGGGATTATTTTGTTATTGAAGTCACATAACGTCATATAGTTCACCAAAATATCGAAGCTAAAAAGGGTCTTTGGTTAAATGCTATCATGTTATTTGATCATTAAGTGATAACAAGCACCAAAGAGTAAACATATTCCTTACATAACATCATACTCGTTCTTAATGAATGTTAAATGCCAGAAGGTGCGTTGTTCACTCTTGAAATTCAACCTCTTTCTATGGCAGCGTAAGGTCTAGTATTGAATTAATTCCATCAGGTATGAAACAAAAAGGTTTCTTATGACACAACAGCGACAAGCTAAGTACCGCCGGGATTATCGCGCTCCCGACTATACGATTTCTGATATTGAACTCGATTTTAATCTTGATGCCGATAACACGGAAATCACTGCAATCAGCCAGATAAAACGTTTGAGTCACGAAATAACGCCATTAGTGTTGGATGGTGAAGATTTGATATTGAAAAGTCTTCATGTGAATGGTCAACCGTGGGCGCATTACCGTGAACAGGAGGGGGCGTTAGTCATTGAGCAGTTGCCGGCTCAGTTCACTTTGAAAATTGTCAATGAGATCCATCCATCGAAAAATACGGCGCTGGAAGGCTTGTATGTTTCTGGTGATGCACTTTGTACTCAGTGTGAAGCAGAAGGGTTTCGCCACATTACTTATTATCTCGATCGGCCTGATGTATTGGCTCGTTTTACAACACGTATCACAGCCGATAAAGCCAAGTATCCGTATCTGCTTTCAAACGGTAACCGGGTTGAGCGGGGAGAAACCGATGATGGACGTCATTGGGTGAAATGGCAAGATCCATTCCCAAAACCATGTTATCTGTTTGCTCTGGTCGCAGGTGATTTTGATGTGTTGCGCGATATTTTTACGACGCGTAGTGGCCGTGAAGTTGCATTGGAGCTGTTTGTTGATCGTGGCAATCTCGATCGGGCTGATTGGGCAATGATCTCCCTGAAAAATGCTATGAAGTGGGATGAAACCCGTTTTGGCCTTGAGTATGACCTCGATATTTATATGATTGTTGCGGTGGATTTCTTTAATATGGGCGCTATGGAGAATAAAGGGCTGAATGTCTTTAACTCCAAATATGTGCTGGCAAAATCTGAAACTGCGACTGATAAAGATTACCTTAATATAGAAGCTGTGATCGGCCACGAATATTTCCATAACTGGACCGGGAATCGCATTACTTGTCGCGATTGGTTCCAACTGAGTTTAAAAGAGGGATTGACGGTATTCCGTGATCAGGAATTTAGCTCTGATCTTGGCTTTCGTTCTGTTAATCGTATTAATAATGTGCGTGTTATGCGTTCGGCACAGTTTGCGGAAGATGCCAGTCCAATGGCCCATCCAATTCGCCCGGATAAAGTGATTGAGATGAATAATTTCTATACCCTGACTGTGTATGAGAAGGGCGCGGAAGTTATTCGTATGATTCATACCCTGCTAGGTGAAGAGCAATTCCAGGCAGGGATGCAGCTTTATATCCATCGTCATGATGGTAGTGCTGCAACATGTGATGATTTTGTTCAGGCAATGGAAGATGCATCAAATGTGGATTTGTCACTTTTCCGTCGCTGGTATAGCCAGTCTGGTACACCAGTATTAACAGTCCGCGATGAATATAATACAGAAAAGCAGCAATATAAGTTGCATGTCAGCCAGATGACACCCACTACCGCCGATCAAAAAGAGAAGCAGCCTCTGCATATTCCCCTGGATATTGAGCTTTATGACAGCAAGGGTCATGTGATTCCGTTACGTTATGATGGTCAACCGGTTCACAATGTATTGAATGTGACTAATGCAGAACAGACGTTTGTATTTGATGATGTGCCATCACTGCCGGTTCCCTCTTTATTGCGGGAATTCTCAGCACCAGTGAAACTGGATTACACATTCAGTGATCAGCAATTGGCATTCTTGATGAAACATGCTCGCAATGCGTTTTCACGTTGGGATGCGGCTCAGTCGTTGATGGCAAACTATATCAAACTGAATATTATCCGTTACCAGCAGAAGCAGCCGATCGAACTGCCAATGCATGTGGTGGATGCTTTCCGCGCGGTGTTATTGGATAAAGAGATTGATCCGGCTCTGGCTGCTCATATTCTGGCTTTACCATCAGAGAGTGAGATAGCAGAACTGTTTACGATTATTGATCCTAAAGCGATTCATGAAGTTTTGGATACCATCACCCGTACTTTGGCTCAGGAAATGGCTGATGAATTTGCGGTGGTTTATAACGCTATCAAGATCGGTGCATATCGCGTCGCTCATCAGGATATTGCTAAGCGCTCTCTGCGTAATATCTGTCTATATTATTTGGCTTTTGGTCATCAAGAGCAGGCTGATAAAGTGGTATCAAATCAATATCATCAATCTGACAATATGACTGATGCACTGGCGGCATTATCTAGCGCGGTGCTGGCAGAGTTGCCTTGCTGTGATCAACTCATGGCGGAATTTGATGGTAGATGGTATCAGGACGGCCTGGTGATGGATAAATGGTTCAGCTTACAGGCAAGTAGCCCGGTGGTAGATGTTTTGGCTAATGTACGCCATCTTCTGAATCATCGTTCATTTAGTATGAGTAACCCAAACCGGGTGCGTGCTCTGATTGGGACATTTGTTAACAATCCGGTTGCATTCCATGCTGAAGATGGCAGTGGTTATCAATTCTTGATGGAAATTTTGACTGATCTTAACAGCCGTAACCCACAGGTTGCTTCCCGTTTAATTGAACCGCTGATTCGTCTGAAACGTTATGATGAAAAACGTCAAAACATGATGCGTAGTGCGTTGGAGCAGTTAAAAGGATTGGAAAATCTGTCTGGTGATCTGTTTGAAAAAATTACCAAGGCATTAGAAAGCTGATAGCTATTTATTTATCGGGCTTATGGTTATTTAGCCCGATATTTTTTCCAATTTATCTTCTGGATAATAAATTTCTTCTTGCAAGCATTGGGTTGGAAGTAAAATGCAGTGGTCAGTATCTTATGGTAAAACTGATATGTGGTTAATTTTTATGTCTCTATGGTATTATCGTTAATTTAAGGGTGGTCAACCAGTAACTTTAGAGGATAAAAGAATGGCTTTACTTACAATGGATACACATACAGCAGTTAAGGCACTCAAAGCGTCTGGTTTTAACGATGAGCAGTCTGAAAAAATCGTTGAAGTTATTACAGAACTGCAAAACATAAGCGTTGTCACCAAAGCAGATCTAACAGTTGCTACTGAGAGCATTAAAACCGATATTGGTACTATAAAAACAGATTTAGATTGGATTAAGAAACTGACATTAGCAGTTGGTATTGCTGTTGTTATTGCGGCATTGAAATACATTTTTATTGGTTGATGCTTGATACTTATAGTATGAAAATTGCTCAAGATATTAAAGAACATCCATTGGTTTGCTCTCCTTTGAGTTGTTCGAGGGAAGCAAAGTATCTTGAGCAAAGACGTCAACGATTGTCGTCACTAGTGTATTCTTGTTATACCAATGCATTTTCCCGACTCTCACGCGCAACATCTGGGAGAGATTTGCTTCTAATTAGCATATTTCTGTAGATTCAGCCCATGTCATTCGGTTACTCTACTTGCCGAAATATTTTTGGGGATTAAAAATGAGTGTTTTTTAGCTCAAAAATCTTCAAATGGTATCTGAGTGTGTATAGAGACATGTGTAGTTTAATGTTTATAAATTAATTAATGGGTTTAGAATTATGTGCTACCCACTAGTCAGGAAAGCGTTGTTCCAGCTTGATCCGGAACGAGCACACGAATTAACCTTCCGCCAGCTCAAGCGTATTACCGGTACTCCTTTCGAGTTTCTGATCCGCCAGTCAGTTGCGACGAAGCCTGTTACTTGTATGGGCCTGTCATTTAAAAATCCCCTCGGTCTGGCCGCGGGCCTTGATAAAGATGGCGATTGTATTGATGCATTTGGTGCAATGGGATTTGGTTTTATTGAAATTGGCACCGTAACCCCACGCGCTCAGGCAGGAAATGATAAGCCGAGATTATTCCGTATCGTTGAAGCAGAAGGGTTAATTAACCGTATGGGCTTCAATAATCTTGGTGTTGATAACCTGGTAGAGAATGTCAAAAAGGCAAAATATGGTGGAGTTATTGGGATCAATATTGGCAAAAATAAAGATACACCAGTAGAGCATGGAAAAGATGATTATTTAATCTGTATGGATAAAGTTTATCCTCACGCTGGTTATATCACAATTAATATCTCTTCGCCCAACACTCCGGGCTTAAGAACACTGCAATATGGCGAAGCGTTGGATGATCTATTATCTGCGATTAAAAATAAACAGGGTGAACTTCAGCAAAAATACCAAAAATATGTCCCTGTTGCGGTGAAAATCGCACCGGATCTTTCTGAAGAAGAGTTGATTCAAATTGCAGATAGTTTAATTCGTCATAATATCGATGGTGCTATTGCCACTAATACAACGTTAGATAAGAGCTTAGTTGAAGGGCTTAACTATTGCCAACAAGCTGGTGGGTTAAGTGGTCGGCCGGTTCAGTTACGTAGTACAGAAGTTATTCGTCAGCTCTCTCAAGAATTAAGAGGTAAAATTCCTGTTATCGGTGTTGGTGGAATAGATTCACTTATCTCTGCCAGAGAAAAAATAGCGGCGGGGGCTTCTTTAATACAGATTTTCTCTGGATTTATCTATTATGGTCCAAAATTAATCAAAGATATCGTCAATCATATCTAGATCTTTCTGTTAATTTATCATTGGGGGTTTATTTTTACCCCCAACTCGTCTATATTCATTCTGATCGCCTAAATTTTATCTGTATCTTCGCATATCTTTTAATTATGGCAGGACTTATTTTACTGAATAGCGGGCAAGTTATTTACAATCTGTTTGGCGATGTAAACTTTCCTGGTATATACCCTATGGATTTCAAGGTGCATCGTGACGACAAGGGAGCGAATCCCCGGGAGCATAGGTAACTATGTGACCGGGGTGAGTGAGTGCAGCCAACAAAGAGGCAACTTGAAAGATAACGGGTATAAAAGGATAATTCATGAATATTAAACCCGATGACCAATGGCGCTGGTATTTTGATGCTGACCATGACCGTGTGATGCTCGATCTGTCTAATGGTATGGTTTTTCGTTCCTGTTTTCCTGCTAAGATGCTGATACCCTATGCAATGGGAGAAACTTCATTTTCTGTAGAAGATGCGACGCTTTATTATTGTTTTGAAGAGCAGACACGCCGAATTAATATTTCAGATGAGTCCAGGGCTGAATTAGTTCTTAATGCGTTAGTGGCGTTCCGCTTTATTAAGCCACAAATGCCAAGAAGCTGGTATTTTTCTCGTTTTGCCATGATAGAGAAGCCGGTACAAGGAGAGCTGATTCAGGTACGGCTCCAGGATTGCGGGACAGATGCTATATTCTTAGTAGTAGAGGTCGGGGATAGTGCGAGCCTTTGTCTGCTAGCTCAATCGCAATTAAAGTTATCCGATCGGGTAATGAATTTTTGTGATCCAATTAAGATTATGAATGATCGATTGATGCCATTTGTGGAACCTATTTATACGCCAATTTATGGCACTGCGATTTGATTTGGGTTTAAGATCCCATTGTTCTGTGATTTCCAAGAGTAAAGACACTTTTTGAAAATAGAGCGACAAGTCAGAAGATAATCACTGTTTTTAATTAAGAAAATTGTTCTTTATCATTTGAGGAAATTTTATCGCATTCACATCTTCCCATCTGATTATGAGTAAGTCACTCTTTTCTTGTGTTCTAAAATCTCCTGTTGGCTATTATCACAGAAATTTGCCTATTATACCCTATGGATTTCAAGATGCATCGCGACGGCAAGGGAGTGAATCCCCGGGAGCATAGATAACTATGTGACCGGGGTGAGCGAGTGCAGCCAACAAAGAGGCAACTTGAAAGATGACGGGTATATATGTAATAGCTACAGCTCACTCATTTGAAGCAGGCATGAAAAATAGATAAGAAGCGCTTTTATAATTTCCTCCCCTCTGGATAACATTAGTTCCGAGATGGGGAGGAGAGATAATGAAGTTAATTAGCACGATTTTCGAAGATTAATTGTTCTGCGTGATGGGATATTGCCGCTAATGCGTCGTGACTGGAGTAATCGTCTTGGACGATTTGTGCGCGTTGTTTAAACAAGTTTGTACGTAGCATATTTTCCACTGTTTGCTTAAGCTGAGATTCAGTAGGTTGTGCTGTATCCAGATTAATACCGCATCCAGCCCATACGACGCGAAACGCTGTTTCCTGTTTGCCTTCTCCTGTATCGGCAATGAGCACTGGTGTACCGTGGTTAAGGGCATAATTAATGGTTCCGTAACCCCCGTTGGATATTAGCAATGAAGCTTTTGGTAGCCAGTGCTCAAATGAGATAAATTCTTCGATACGTGCGTTGTCGGGGATGTTCTCTGGCTGTATTTCTACTGATCTACCACCGGTAGTTGCTAATACACGCACAGGTAATGTAGCCAGTGCACGCAATGTGGGGAAAACTAACTGGTTTAGATCGGTATTAGACATAGTACCTTGAGTGACTATAACCAATGGGCGTGGATCACCTTCTTCCCATAATTGAGGTGATTCTGTTATCGGTGCGGGGTTGGGGAGTGGGCCAATAAAATGGACTGTATTAGGTAATCCTTCTCGTGGGTATTCAAATGCCAGGGTTGAAAGTTGCAAAAAGCGGTCAGAGCCCAAAATGACTTCATCGTTGAAAAATCTAGTTAACGTAGCGCATCCTGACTGCGCTAACGCATCGTTGAAGCTATCCTGTACTTCGGTTATTAGTTGTCGGGTTTCCTCATCTACGAGTTGTTCATGTGTCAATTCTGATGGTAATAATGCGGGTGGGATACGTGGCCCCCAGAAAATTGAATCTTTCGAAGAGTAAGCCAGAGGCGTTATGCCAATTATGATCACGGGAAGGCGATGAGCTTTTTCTTTTTGCAGTAGTGGCAATATGCCATAAAAGCAATTCTCGGCTATCAGTAATTCTGCTTGCTGCTCATGGATGATTTGTTGTAGTTGGCGGTCGAGGAATGGGATTGGGCTACAGAAGAAATCTTTAAACGCTAGTGCCATTTGCAGATTTCCTGGCGGCAGGTGCGCTCGGTCAGGAAAACGTTGCTTTAAGTGGCGGTAATCAAAGTCTATCTGCTCATCAAAAGGGATAAATTGTGCGTTTAAAGCTTCTACTTGTTGGCGAAATAATGCGCCAGTGAAGACAGTTACTTGGTGTCCTTGTGTTATCAGTGATTGAGTTACCTTTAACATCGGATAGACATGCCCGGGTGTTGCAACCGCGGCAATGACAATTCGTGCCATAATTTGCTCCTTTGTACTGTTTTGATTTAATTACGCTAGTTAGCTCCTGACTCAGGGGGTGATTATTTTATGACTACTATTATAAATTAATTACAGAAATAATAATTAATTATTACAATAATCACTTTGATTTATTTTTTATGATGTAATGAAATATGCCGATTTCCTCTCCCTGTCGGTCTGTGTTAGCACCAAAACGGAGAGGAAAGAAGAAGGTATCTAGGGTTTAATTAATGTGGTTTTGTTCGAGAATTAATTGTTCTACGTGACGGGATATGGCTGCTAATGCATCATGTTTTGCGTAATCTTTTTGGACAATTTGCGCACGTTGTTTAAACAAGTCTGTACTCAGCATATTTTCCACTGTTTGCTTAAGTTGAGATTCAGTGGGATGTGCTGTATCCAGATTAGTACCGCATCCAGCCCATACAACACGAAACGCTGCTTCCTGCTTGCCTTCTCCTGCATCGGCAATAAGTAATGGTGTTCCGTGGCTGAGAGCATAATTGATGGTTCCGTAGCCCCCGTTGGATATCAGCAATGAAGCTTTCGGCAGCCAGTGCTCAAATGAAATAAATTCTTCGACGCGCACGTTTTCAGGTAGATCTTTACTCAGTGTTTCTACCGATCTGCCACCGGTGGTTGCCAATATACGTACCGGTAATGTAGTCAGTGCACGCAATGTGGGGAGAATCAACTGATTTAAATCGGTATTGGAAATAGTACCCTGAGTAACTATAACTAATGGACGTGGATCATCTTCTTCCCATAATTGAGGTGATGTTGTGGTTGGTGCAGGGTTAGGAAGTGGCCCAATAAAATGGACTGTATCAGGCAATCCTTCTCGTGGATATTCAAATGCCAGAGTTGAGAGTTGCAAAAAGCGATCAGCACCAAAGATGACTTCATCGTTGAAAAGTCTGGTTAATGCAGAGCCTCCTGACTGGACTAATGAATTATTGAAACTATCCTGCACTTCGGCTATGAGTTGTTGGTTGGCTTTATCGACGAGCTGTTCATGTGTCAATTCTGGTGGTAATACCGCAGGTGGGATACGTGGCCCCCAGAAAATTGAATCTTTCGAAGAGTAAGCCAGAGGTGTTATACCAATGACTATCACTGGAAGACGATGGGTTTTTTCTTCTTGCAGCAGGGGTAATATGCCATAAAAGCAGTTCTCGGCTATAAGTAGATCTGCTTGTTGTTCACGGATAATTTGCCGTAATTGGCGGTCAAGAACTGGGATTGGGGTGGAGAAGAAATTCTTGAATGCTAGTGCCATTTGTACATTTCCCGGAGGAAGTTGAGCACGGTCGGGAAAATGCTGTTCTAAATGGCGGTAGTCAAAATCTACCTGTTGATCAAAAGGAACAAATTGTGCGCTTAAAGCTTCTACCTGTTGGCGAAATAATGCACCGGTAAACACGGTTACCTGATGTCCTTGTGCTATTAGTGATTGAGCGATCTTTAACATTGGATAGACATGTCCAGGGGTTGCGAGCGCTGCAATGATGATACGTGCCATGACTTACTCCTTTGGTGTTTTGTCTGAGTGACTTAAGTTCCTGATTAGAGTGTAATCATTTTATGACAGTAGTTATAAATTCATTATGGTAATAATTAATTCATTATTGTAATAATAAATTCGTTATAATAATCACCATTGTGATTGATTTATAAAATTTATTGATTTCTTCTCCCTTTTAAGCGGTGTTAGCGCCAAAATGGGAAGGAAGGGGAGAGGAATTGGAGTTCAACGTGCCAACTTATGGCACGTTAGTCTGATTCTAATTTAAAAATCTATTCTTCGCTATTATTAAGAATAAGGTTGCTCTTTGGAACACAACAGCAAACTAAAATATGGCCGTCGTTTTTAATCGCCGTGGCTTTTAAAGGAGAAACCTCACCCTTAATTAAAGAAAGTTTACAGCATCCACATATTCCTGCCCGACATGAATAGGGTACTCTAATTTTTTGTTGTTCCAGTTGTTCTAAAATGATTTGTTGATTATTACCTGTAAAGGTTTTTCCATTATATTCAATAGTGACAGATTGCTCATTTATTTTTGGTAAATCAATATCTTCGACTTTTTCACTACTGCCATATTTACGCGGATCTTTTTTAGCTAATATAGTGACATTATCTCCGATTCTAATAATACCACTTGAACGGGCAATGAGATTCTGACCAAAATCGACATCACCATTTTCTGCTGTACGGAATGATTGCAATGTCGCTAATGGCTCTCCGTTAGGATTTTTAATGCCTTTATCAATGCTGACGGTGGTCAGAATACAGCGACTACACGGTTTGGGTAAATCAAAAATAACATCGCCAATCTGAATTGATTGCCAACTGTCTTCTGCAAATGCTTCTGCACCGGTAATAACAATATTTGGACGAAATTGTTCTAATTTAATACTGGCCGGGCAACGTTGTTGTAATAAATGAAATGAGGCTTCATTAATAAGAAGAAATGGATAACCATCCGCAAATGATAATGGAATTTCGGGGTGTTTTTTTACTCTGCGGGTTAATTCATGGCTTAACCAGCGTAATTGCACCGGAATGTCAAAGAAACTACTTAGCCATCGGTTAACGGTTTCTGGTGCAATGAGAGCCGTAAAATGGTTGCCCCATACTTCCGTAGGTTGCTGTTCAGGTAGGAAATCACTGTAAAGTACGGTGGCATTTTCTCCATTGGGCGCACGCAGATAAATACCGTTATTTAACATAGCCGGAGTAAATAACAACATCTGAGGATATTTACGGGCGGTAATAAAAGTCCCGTCTGTCATTGTGATCATAAAATTGCGATCAAATATAAGGCCGCTTTCACTGACTAATGCATGGGAAAGTTGTAAACCACGCATAGACTTTACCGGGTGGGTATACAGGCGAGACAGAGTGATCATCTGTTAATCTCCATGAAACATTTTTTACATGCGCAACTTTATGACATGTCACTTAGATTAGCTATAATGCGTAACAATTTTCTTTCTTGGTGATATGTAACATGAACTCTCTGTTTGCCAGCACGGCGCGTGGATTAGAAGAATTATTGAAGAACGAACTGGAAATGCTGGGTGCGCAATCATGCAAAATTGTGCAAGGCGGAGTTCATTTTCAAGGTGATGGCAAAGTGATGTATAAAAGTCTGATGTGGAGCAGGCTGGCATCACGTATTTTGCTACCGCTAAACGAATTTAATGTTTATAGCGATTTAGATCTCTATCTTGGCGTTCAGTCTATTGATTGGAGCCAGATTTTTTCTGTAGAAAGTACTTTCTCTGTGCATTTCAGTGGCACAAATGAAGAGATACGGAATACTCAATATGGCGCACTCAAAGTTAAAGACGCCATTGTCGATAGCTTTACTCGTAAGTTGGATCAACGCCCCAATGTGGCAAAGCAACAGCCGGATGTTTGCATTAATGTTTTTTTGAATAAAGAGAAAGCCAGTGTTGCATTGGATTTGAGTGGTGATGGTTTGCATATCCGAGGTTATCGCGATCTTGCTGGTCAAGCCCCACTGAAAGAAAATCTGGCTGCTGCGATTATTCTACGTTCAGGCTGGCAGATTGGTACTCCGATGGTCGATCCTATGTGTGGTTCTGGCACATTATTGATTGAAGCCGCAATGATGGCGGCTGATCGTGCTCCTGGGCTTCATCGTAACCACTGGGGCTTTATTGCTTGGTTGCAACATGATGAAGAAATTTGGCGTGAGGTGACCACAGAAGCGCAGATCCGCTTTCGTAAAGGTCTTCAGGAGACAGCTTCCCGTTTTGTTGGTTCTGATATTGATCGCAGAGTGCTGGATATGGCTCGGTCAAATGCTCGTAGAGCCGGGGTTGCGCAGTTGATAACGTTCCAGCAAGGTGATGCCAGTCGTCTGGAAAATCCGTTGCCAGAAGGCCCTGCTGGAACAGTATTAAGTAATCCACCTTATGGTGAGCGTTTGGAAAGTGAGCCGGCATTGATTGCACTACACAGTTTGTTTGGGCGGATAATGAAAAGCCGTTTCCCTAGCTGGCGTCTGTCTCTATTTAGTGCGTCACCTGAATTGCTGAGCTGCTTGCAATTACGGGCTGAACGTGAGTTTAAAGCTAAAAATGGTCCACTGGATTGCGTACAGAAAAATTATCAGTTGTCAGATAAACCGCACTCATCAGAGGTGAATGTGGCGGAAGATTATGCCAACCGCCTGCGCAAAAATGAAAAGAAATTAACTCACTGGGCAAAACAGCAAGGGATTAATTGTTATCGTCTGTATGATGCTGATTTGCCAGAATACAATGTGGCTGTTGACCGTTATGCGGATAAAGTAGTGATTCAGGAATATGCTCCGCCAAAAAGTGTTGATGCTAATAAAGCGCGTCAGCGTTTATTTGATGCTATCAGTGCAACGATGCAAATTCTTGGACTCTCATCAAATCAATTAGTACTTAAAACTCGTCAGCGTCAGAAAGGCAAAAGCCAGTATGAAAAAATGGCAGAAAAACAGGAATTCTTTCTGGTAAATGAGTATGACGCAAAATTCTGGGTCAATTTAACTGACTATTTGGACACTGGCTTGTTCCTTGATCATCGTATTGCACGAAAAATGCTAGGTGAAATGAGTGAAGGAAAAGATTTTCTGAATCTGTTTGCCTATACCGGAGCAGCGACGGTACATGCTGGATTAGGAGGCGCGCGTTCAACAACGACGGTTGATATGTCTCGCACTTATCTTGAATGGGCTGAACGGAACTTACAGGCTAATGAATTAACCGGGCGTCAGCATCGGTTGATTCAGGCAGATTGTCTCGCTTGGTTGGCACGGGCCAATGAACAGTTTGATTTGATTTTTATTGATCCGCCGACTTTTTCTAATTCTAAACGGATGGAAGATACATTTGATGTACAACGCGACCATATCATGTTGATGAGACAGCTTAAGCGCTTGTTGCGTCGTGGAGGAACGCTGATGTTCTCTAATAATAAACGTGGTTTTAAAATGGATTTTGCTGAGTTGGAAAAAGCTGGCTTGGTGGCAGAAGAAATCACCAGTAAAACCCAGTCGCAGGATTTTGCCCGCAATCGTCAGATTCACAACTGCTGGCTATTACGTCATGCTGGTGAGGAAAAATAATTACTATGTCATTGATAAATGTATCTGGTGCGTGGTTGTCGTTCAGTGATGCACCATTACTTGATAATGCAGAATTGCATATAGAAGAAAATGAAAGAGTTTGTCTGGTTGGCCGTAACGGTGCTGGAAAATCTACTTTGTTACGGGTATTAGCAAAAGAGCAGCCGTTGGATGATGGTCAGGTTATTTACGAACAGGATCTGGTTGTCGCCCGCTTACAACAAGATCCCCCCCGTAATATAGAAGGGACGGTTTTTGATTTTGTTGCCGAAGGCGTTCAGGAGCAGGCCGAATATATTAAATCTTTTCATCTGGTCTCCCGTTTGGTGGAGCAGGACCCAAATGAGAAAAATCTTAACCGCCTGGCAGAATTGCAGGAGGTGCTGGATATTCGTGGGTTATGGTCACTGGATAGCCGCATTAATGACGTATTGAAACAGCTCTCTTTACCTGCGGAAGCGAAGCTCTCTTCTCTTTCAGGTGGTTGGTTGCGTAAGGCCGCATTGGGAAGGGCGTTGGTTAGTTTGCCAAAAGTCTTGCTTCTTGATGAACCAACTAACCACTTGGATATTGATACGATTGAATGGCTAGAGAATTTCCTGAAAGATTTTCAGGGTAGTCTTGTTTTCATTTCTCATGACCGTTCATTTATTCGCAATATGGCAACCCGTATCGTCGATTTGGATCGGGGTAAGCTCGTATCGTGGCCGGGTAATTACGATAAGTTTCTTGAAGGCAAAGAAGACGCGTTGCGTGTGGAAGAGATGCAAAATGCTGAATTTGATCGTAAGTTGGCTCAGGAAGAAGTGTGGATACGTCAGGGGATTAAAGCGCGTCGTACTCGTAATGAAGGGCGTGTCAGGGCATTGAAGGCATTACGTATTGAGCGTTCACAACGCCGTGAAGTAATGGGAACCGCTAAAATGCAGATGGGAGAAGCGAGTCGTTCCGGCAAAATTGTCTTTGAGTTGGAAAATGTTAACTATCAAATTGGTGAAAGGAAACTGGTCAATAATTTCAGTGTGCAAATTCAGCGTGGGGATAAGATTGCACTGGTAGGACCAAATGGTTGTGGCAAAACAACTTTACTGAAACTGATGTTAGGTGAGCTGCAATCTGAGAGTGGCCGTGTTCATTGTGGTACTAAACTAGAAATTGCTTATTTTGATCAGCATCGGATAGCACTTGATCCGGAAAGAACCGTAATGGATAACCTGGCTGGAGGTAAACAGGAAGTGATGGTGAATGGTCGTCCTCGTCATGTTCTGGGTTATTTGCAGGATTTTCTGTTTCATCCCAAACGAGCAATGACACCGGTTAAAGCGCTTTCTGGTGGTGAAAGGAACCGATTGTTACTAGCGCGTCTATTCCTGAAACCCAGTAATCTGTTGGTACTTGATGAGCCAACCAACGATCTGGATGTAGAAACATTAGAGTTGCTGGAGGAGCTGGTAGACAATTATACAGGTACTGTATTGCTGGTGAGTCATGATCGTCAATTTGTTGATAACTCCGTGACAGAATGTTGGATTTTTGAAGGTAATGGTGCGATCAATAATTATGTTGGTGGTTATTACGATGCTCAGCAACAGCGCGAACAGGTTGTATCGTTGCGCCAGCAAAATAAGAAAAAACTTCAAACGGAAGTTAAAGTAGAAAAGATTAAGGAACCGCCAAAAAATTCTCGTAACAAAATGAGTTACCATTTATTACGAGAGTTAGAGCAATTACCATCATTGTTGGAGAAACTGGAAGAAGAGCTTGATCAGTTACAATCTCAAGTGAGTGATCCTGAATTTTTTAATCAGCCTCATGTAATAACCCAAAAAATATTGACTGAACTGTCTCAAAAAGAGCAAGCATTAGAAGCGGCTTTTGATCGCTGGCAGGAATTGGAAACATTGAAAACAGTTAATAGTTAACATAATTAGCAGAATCATACTGCGAAATTGTTCTGAGTATGATTCTGTGGATATTCCCGATTTCCTTAACAGGGAGAAAGATCTTGTGTTCCGGTAACCATCATCATGAAATGGTATTGTGCCCTCAATGTGATTTGCTGGTGACATTGCCAGAATGGGTTCAGGGAACGAAGGCAGTTTGTCCTCGTTGTAAGACGACATTAGTCACATGGTGGAAAGAACCTAAACATCAGCCAACAGGTTATGCAGTCAGTGCATTATTTATGCTGTTAATGGCTTGCCTGTTTCCATTTGTCAGCATGAGTGTGGCGGGAATTGGCAGTGAAATTACCTTATCTCAAATCCCTCAGGTGATGTTTAATGAAAATTACGTCAGTGTGGGAACATTCTTTTTGCTCTGTGTTCAACTGGTGCCTGCGTTTTGTATGGTAGCGGTTATTCTCTTGTGCCAGGGTGTTGTTACTTCTCAGAAGATAAAAGTCTGGTTGGCCAGGGTCTTATTCCAGATGAAAAGCTGGTGTATGGTTGAAATCTTTCTGGCAGGGGTGTTAGTCAGCTTCGTTAAGTTAATGGCTTATGGTGATATTGGGTTAGGTTTAAGTTTTTTGCCATATTGTCTGTTCTGTCTTCTCCAGGTGAGAGCATTTCAATGTCTGGATCGCCACTGGTTATGGAATCAGATAACCCTCGCACCTAGGGTGAATATACCGTTACAGGCAGGAAGATCGGGGTTAGTGCAGGGTGTTCGATTATGCCAGTGTTGTACGGCTATTTTACCGGCAGACCAATTGGTATGTACACGTTGTTATACTCGTGGGCATGCCCGTCGTCGCAACAGTCTACAATGGACAATGGCACTGATAGTGACAGCTTTAATGCTGTATATTCCTGCTAATATTATGCCAATGATGGTGACAGAATCGTTAGGTAATCGGAGTGACTCCACTATTATGGCTGGAGTGATATTACTATGGAGTGTAGGTTCATACCCGGTCGCTTTAGTCATTTTTATTGCTAGTATTATGGTGCCATCCTTGAAAATGCTGGCAATTAGCTGGTTGTGTTGGGATGCCAAAGGTCACGGTAAACGGGATTCCACCCGAATGCATTTTATTTATGAAGTTGTCGAATTTGTTGGCCGTTGGTCAATGATTGATGTATTTGTTATCGCAATATTGTCATCACTGGTACGTATGGGGAAATTGATGAGTGTCTACCCTGCTATGGGGGCAGTTATTTTTACTTTAGTTGTGATCCTGACTATGTTTGCGGCAATGACATTTGATCCGCGTTTAATTTGGGATAGGGCCAACGTTAAACATTCGTTATAAGGCAATGAAGGGGTGTCAAGGTGACGGATAAAGTTGAAGACCAGAGTCAGGCTAAAATCGATAAAATTAAAAGTTGGTCGCCAGTCTGGATTGTACCGATTGTGACAGTGCTTATAGGTGCTTGGATATTGTTTTACCATTTCAACCACCAAGGGCCGGAAGTGACGTTGATTACCTTCAACGCGGAGGGCATTGAAGCTGGAAAAACTAAAATTAAAAGCCGTAGTGTGGATGTCGGCGTGGTTGAGAGGGTCATGCTGAGTGATGATCTTAGTCAAGTTATTATTAAGGCTCGGCTGAATGATGGCATGGAAAATCTATTGCGTAGTGACAGCGCTTTCTGGGTAGTGAAACCGCAGATTGGCCGTGATGGAATATCTGGTCTTGGTACTCTTCTGTCCGGGGCTTTTATTGAGCTTCAACCGGGAACGAATGGTGATGAAGAAGATGAATTTAATTTGTTGGACTCACCACCATTGGCTTCACCTGATGCAAAAGGTATTCGTGTCATCTTGGTCAGTGATAAAGCGGGTCAGCTCAATCCGGGTGATCCGGTGTTGTTTCGTGGTTATCGGGTTGGTTCTGTTGAAACCAGCGAGTTTGAATCGAAATCTCATCTGATGAGATATCAGCTATTTATTAATGCACCTTATGATGGTTTGTTGACAACCAATGTCCGCTTTTGGAAAGAGAGTGGTATTACCTTTGATATGTCTTCTCAGGGGGTACGTGTTGAAATGGCTTCGTTATCAACGCTGTTTGGTGGTGGTGTCAGTTTTGATGTGCCTAAGGGTTGGGAATTGGGTGAGCCAATTAAAGAAAAAGCCACTTACAAACTTTTTGACAACCAAAGAAGCATTCAGGATTCTTTATATACCGAACATAAAGATTATCTGTTGCTCTTCTCTGATTCTGTTCGAGGGCTACAGCCGGGTGCGCCAGTAGAGTTCCGTGGTATCCGTATGGGGACTGTGGCAAAAGTACCATTCTATTCAGAGGGAATGAGACAGCGGTTAGATAACGATTTTCGTATCCCAGTACTTATCTCCATTGAACCGGAGCGCTTTGAGAAGGAGCTGGGAGAAGGGTTTGATGTTGAGAAAGAGCTGAATAGCATAACTAAACGTGGTCTGCGGGCGTCCCTCAAGTCAGGTAACTTGCTGACAGGGGCACTGTTTATTGATTTGGATTTCTATCCAAATGAAAAAGGGTGGGCCGGCCCGTATGAAATTGCAGGTTATCCGCTATTGCCGACAATCAGTGGTGGCCTTGCTCAAATTCAACATAAGGTTATTGCAGCGTTAGACAAAATTAATAATATGCCGGTTGAGCCAATGTTTAATCAGGCTATTCGCACTTTGGAAGAGAGCCAGAAAGCGATCAGAAAAGCACAACAGACCCTTGATGAATTGAATAAGGTGCTGGCGAATCCTGAAACCAAAGATCTGCCAAAAGATATACAGAAAACATTGCAGGAGTTTAGCCGCAGTATGCAAGGTTTCCAGCCTGGTTCACCGGCTTATAACAAGATGTTGGATAATATGCAGCGATTAGATCAAGTGTTGAGTGAACTGCGACCTGTTCTGAGGACGTTGAATAATAAGAGCAATGCGTTAGTTTTTGAGTCTAAGCCAATTGAAGATCCAGAACCGAAAAAGGCTAAAAAATGATGAGAAGATTGGCATTAATTTTAGTGATTTTTATTTCTGCTTGTAGCCGTCAGCCAGAAAAAACTTACTATCAATTGCCGGTAGTAGCAATAGCATCACAAAAGAGTGCTATTGTGCAGCATGATCGCCAATTATGGGTACAACGGGTTATGTTGTCCGATTATCTGTCCTCCTCCGGTGTGGTGTATCAAAGTAGTGATGTTAGTTATGTCAGTGCGGCGAATCACTTGTGGGCAAGTCCACTTGAACAACAGTTACAGCAAGTGCTGGTAGCTGAGTTAACTATGGCATTGCCTCAGCGTTTAGTTTCTGCTCAACCATTGGTTAATAAGCCAGATACACTAGACGTGACAGTCACCAGTTTTCATGGTCGTTATGATGGTAAGGTGATTTTGCAAGGTTACTGGACATTAACGCATCAGGAGAATGTCGTTAAACAGCCCTTTAATCTGGTGCTAAAACAGCAAGAAGATGGTTACGATGATTTAGTCCGCACATTGGCAAAAGGATGGAGTCAGTTGGCGCAAGCTATTGCCAGTCAATTAATTTCCCAACCGTAACCCTCTGTCATTCTCCGAGTGTAAAACTTTTGCACTCGGAGAAAATTGGTATTATCAATAGGATAAAAATTTCTCTTTATTATTAATACGTTATTGTTTTTTTTGTACTGATATAACAAATATTACATTAATATGAATTTCTTGACTTGATTTTCAAAATTTATAGGGGTATTTCTAAATTGTGGTTGGATAAATGGTGACCACTGTTTTCTTTCTACTGATCTAGCTTATGAGGTAAATAAAAGCATGAAGAGACAGAAACGAGATCGTTTAGCACGAGCATTATCGAGAGGGTACCATGCAGGTATTTTGGGGCGTCCAAGGGAGCATTGTCCCTATTATTCATTAGATGCCCGTTCTCATTGGTTAGGAGGATGGCGTCAGGCGATGGAAGACAGGTCGATGATGGCTTAGTCTGCCAAACTGATGGTATAGGTTAGGTGAGAAAAACCTCCATTCCTTATCAACGTGATATATATCCCAAATTTAATCTGACAGTGACTGATTGTTTATACAGATATCTGTCAGATTGAATCCTGTGAGTTTTCTCTGTCCAGATTTCCCTTTGGTTGTGACTAAAGTAAAAATGCCCGTGCTGTGTAAATAAGTTTTTTCTAGCGTCAATGGCTTACCAACTATTTGTTAAATTATTAAAGCATCGTGTGATGAAACCTTTGATGTATCGCATGTAATAAATCGGTAAGCATTAGCAATGTCAGGATTACAATTCTTTCATGTTGTTGTGCTGTTATTTGAGAATTCGGTAACATGTGAATGACTGGCCGCTAGGTGACATATCCTATTTAACCTATTCAACATGACGACTGAAATTGCGGCCATTAAGTAATCTACTTGGTAAATACGAGAGAAGATTGTAATTCAATAATTGCAGTCAGATGGGTTTGTTAAACATTTATGATGTAATTCAACCCAAAAGAGACGGCTATATTCTTCAATCCCATCGACTGATATGGTTATAGATTCATGGCTTGTATAGGCTGTTTGAAGCAATGATAATAGCGTCGATCCGCCATTAATCGTGCATACCCACCTAAATCCTTGGATACGGGTAGGAGTCGCTATTTTTCCATAGCAATCCCCATTTGTGTTAGGTGCTTTTAGCATTTCGACGGTACCGTCAATCCTATCGAGTTTTGCAATGGCAGTTGGTGTAAGAGTCAATGCTATGATTGTGAGCAGTATTTTTCTGATGTTCATATAATATTACCTCGGTGTGTTTGTTAATATTAATCATAAATCTTAATTATTATTAATGTTTTACCTGTCATCAGTATGCTTTGGGGAGCTTGTTTGATATATCAGGTCAATTTGATCATAGCACAATTTGCCAATTGTATACTGATTGGTCAGCGACAATTGGGTGTTTGTCATGCAGATATTCAGGTGTGGATTTGTGTTATTTCTAGTCGAGGTAGGTCAAAGTTAGAACTTGATTTGATTTTTTTCTGTATATACTCAATGGATTTCAAGATGGATCGCGACGGCAAGGGAGCGAATCCCCGGGAGCATAGAGAACGATGTGACCGGGGTGAGTGAGTGCAGCCAACAAAGAGGCAACTTGAAAGATGACGGGTATAGATATTGAATCTTATACTCTGAGATATAACCGGAATTACCTTTGAGGGAGAAAAAATAGCACCAAGTATTTTTTTAAGATATTGGTTACTTGGTGGTGTGCTTTTAGTGAAAAAAGGTGAAAAGCAATTAGCCAGTCACCTTCCTTTTCGATATGTTACTGATTATTGATTAGAAAGCGCTGGTATCTTTAAACAAGCCTACTTTCAAATCCGTTGCCGTATAGATGATTTTTCCATCTACTAACACTTCACCATCAGCCAGTCCCATAATCAATTTACGGTTAATGACACGTTTAAAGTTGATACGGTAGGTGACTTTTTTAGCCGTTGGTAATACTTGGCCGGTGAACTTAACTTCGCCAACGCCAAGGGCACGGCCTTTACCTTCACCACCTAACCAGCCAAGGAAGAATCCAACCAATTGCCACATGGCATCAAGGCCAAGGCAGCCGGGCATTACCGGGTCATCAATAAAATGGCAGTCGAAAAACCATAAATCAGGGGTAATATCCAGCTCGGCTTCTATGTAACCTTTATCGTAGGTACCGCCGTTTTCTGTCATTTCAATGATGCGATCCATCATTAGCATATTACCAGATGGTAATGGCGGCCCATTTTCTCCGAACAGCTCACTGCGTCCAGATGCGATAAGATCTTCTTTTGTGTAGGATTTACGTTTATCAACCATATTATCAGATAGCCTTATATTTAATGTAGGGTAAATAATAGAGTACACTTGTACGCTGAACAACTCCGATCAGACATTGTGAATTAACCCAACCAGCGAAGAAACCACGGGAATTTAGGTCGTTCCTGATTATTCGCCTGTGTTATACGTTCTTGTATCATAGCTAACAAGTGTGTTTCTTGTTGATCATAATAAGGGATACCTGTCAATAAAGGCAGCGCTTCAGAAACATGTTTTACTGACCATAAATGAAATTTTTGCGCTTTTACCGCATCTACAATGGCTTGATTAAGACATAAATGATGGATGTTCGCTGCGGGTAGGATGACTCCCTGTTGACCAGTTAGCCCTCTGCGGTGGCATACTTCAAAGAAACCTTCGATTTTTTCGTTAATACCACCGATGGGTTGAACATAACCAAATTGATCTACTGCACCTGTGACGGCCAGTTGTTGATCAATGGGTTGCAGGGAAAGAGCACTTATCAATGCGCATAATTCGGCAAGAGAAGCGCTGTCGCCGTCAACTTCACCATAGGACTGTTCAAATACAATAGATGCAGAGAAAGGTTGTGGTTGATCCAATTTTAGCTCGGAAATTAAAAATGCTTGCATAATCATCATGCCTTTCGCATGGATATTGCCACCTAACTCAACTTTGCGTTCAACATCAACAAATTCCCCATCTCCCATATGGGCCACGCAAGTGATACGGGATGGCTCTCCTACTGGATCAGGATGGCCGGGATACTCTAGCACAGATAATCCATTAATTTGGCCAATGACCATGCCTTGGGTGCGGATAAGAATCTGGCCTTTGTGAATTTCCTCTAAACTACGTTCAGGCAGATAATTGTGACGCCAGCGGCGATTTTCCTCTGCTTGTTTAATTGATTGAGCTGTAATCTGATTTTCTTGCTGATAGAGTGCCGCAGTAGTCAGTTGCCGTTGTAGCCAGAGAATATCTAAAGGCAGGAGGTGTTGATCTTCTACATGGCGGATTGCTTGTTGGACAAGCTCAGGCCAAGCATTGTGACTCAATGGAGGTAATTGCCATTGTTGAATGAGTCCATTGATATAATCGCACCACAGGCTTAAATCCTGCTCATTATGAAATGGCATATCCAGCTCAAATTCGCCATATAGAGCGCTTTTTGTTAATTCAGGTTCTGTAGCCTGAAACTCTTCAAGGCTTAGACGATCTCCAACCAGGATCAGACGTAGCTTTAATGGCATAGAAGGGATAGGTAATGGTAACGGTTTGTTGCTATCCGGAGACAACCATTCAAAGCGTTGCTGAATAATCATCTGTTTCAGGCGAACCCACATTAAGGGCTGAGACAGTAGGGTACGTAACGGTAGAATAAGTACACCGCCATTTACCTGATGAATCAGACCGGGTTGTAAGTGAATTTCTCCGTTGTGAGAATGGAAGCAGCCAAATAGTTGCTCTGCTTCTATCCATTCACGATAGGCGACGCGTAACTCAGGTGTGAAATGGCCTGCTGTTGATGGTTGCCAGCTAATTTTCTGTTGCTGTATGTGATAATTGCCACCAATTTGGGGAAGCTCTTTCGTGAGTAATGGACGGATAGACTCAGCTAATGCTGACAAATAAATATCACATTCTTCGGCTTTCAATAGCATAAAAGGCTGGCGGGAATCCATCCGGCAAAAAAGCTGTAAACCACTATGTAGCCGTGATTGAACGGCTTCCATACTGGCAGACGCCTGTTGGGAAGCAGAATGAAAAAGCGCATCATAAGGAACGCAATTCGGCAGTAATGCCTGCCAGTCTAGTTTGTTAGTGGTCAAAGTGATCGCTGTATGTTGTAAAGTAGGAAAGCGTCGATTATACAAGATTAAGATATAAACCAACATGCTTGAATGTTTGCTATTGCAGACACTTTATGTAAAAAATAATTTTTTCAAAAAACAGATATTAATCAGTTTGGCTATAAGCAATTTACTAAAATAGTTGTTATGCTTATTTTTAGTTACGCTGTCACTGAGAAAGTAAGATGAAATATCAACAACTGGAAAATTTGGAATGTGGCTGGAAGTGGGCTTATCTGATGAAAAAACATCAAGAAGGCGAGCCAATTACTAGATATATTGAAAACAGTGCAGCTCATGCAGCCGTTGATAAACTCATTGAACTTGAGAGTGAACCGGTAAGGGTACTGAAATGGATTGAGCAGCATATGAATCCTGATTTATCCAACCGGATGAAACAAACTATCCGCGCTCGGCGTAAACGGCATTTTAATGCGGAACATCAACATACTCGCAAGAAATCCATCGACTTAGATTTTCCTGTGTGGCATCGCTTATCTGCACTTTCTCAACGACGGGGTAATACACTGTCTGAAACTATTATCCAGTTAATTGAAGATGCTGAGCGGGAAGAAAAGTATGCCAATCAGATGTCCAGCTTGAAACACGACTTGGAAGCTATTCTGGGTAAGAAAGAGTAATTTCAGTTGTGATAGGCTGGTATCGCAACAAGCTCTTTTAATAAGTTTGATATAAAATTTCACTATCGGTAAAAGAAAACCCCATTTGACAATGGGGCTTTCTGAGCTTTCGATGATTAATTATAACCAAGAAAGGCTATTATTGAGCAGATTGTGCTTGAGTAACAACCTCTTTAGTACCTTGAATTTCGATCTCTACACGACGATCTGGCGCCAGGCAGTTGATTAGGTTAGGTTTGCGAACCTTATCACAAGTAGAACCAGTGATAGGGTTTGCTTTACCGTGACCTTCCGCGCTGATGCTGCCGGCAGGGATACCTTTAGATACCAGATAGTCAACTACGCTTTGAGCGCGTTTTTGAGACAGCTTCTGATTGTAAACATCTTTACCGATACGGTCAGTGTAGCCTAAAACCAGTACCTTGCCCTGATTTGGGTCGATATTTGCTAACTCAGTATAGAGTTGATCCAGATTGTGCTTACCTTCGGCTTTCAGCTCAGAACTTGCAAATTCGAACAGCACATCAGAACGCAGGGTAAAACGTTTATTTTCAACAACGGGGGTTGGAGCTGGTGTTGGAGCAACAATCGGAGCTGGAGCAACAATTGGGGCTGCTGCTTCATCTTGGCCGAAGCGGTAAGAAACACCTACGCTCAACAGACCGTTATCAGGACGTGCACCTACTGAACCTGCATCCCCGATATTGTTAACCCACTGGTAATCCAGACGAGTAGCCCAGTCTTTAGTTATTGCATACTCAACACCGATAGCTGCCAGTGGAGAAACACCGGTGTCATGATTTTTCAGATGAGTATTGGTTACGCTGTAAGTTGCTTTGGAATCTGCCCGCCAAACCATACCACCCAGGCGAGTATAGATATCCAAGTCATCCATAATTGGATAGCTCAGTTTGGTTGCCATTTGGAAACCGTGGGCTTTGAAGGCACCATTATTGACGCTGCCTTTGTAAGGCATACGACCTAGCCAGTCGTAACCTATTTCAAAACCTAGGTACGGATTGGCTTGATAACCTAAGAAAGCACCCGTACCCAATTGGTTTTTGTGAGTAGGGCCATTACCGATTGCACTGGTATAATCGTTACCGTAGAAATTCACGTCATGGTATTGGGACCAACCCAACTTACCACCGGTATACCAAGTGTTGTCTTTTGGAGCTGCTTGCGTTGCAGTTGTGAAAGCGGCCACTGCCACTGCTACCGCGATAGCTATCTTTTTCATTTTAACGCCTCGTTATTATCATCACCCAATAGGCAATTGGCTTTGGGAGCCTTTTTACTTACTGCCTACCCCATTAGGCTATTTCATTTGCCATTCTTTGTAATAAAAGCGAACACTGAGTTGTGTTCAAATTCTTCGGTACCGTTATTGTGTGTACGCTTTGAATTTTACGCGTTTCCGTGTTCACTATTTATCCATAAGAATGGCCTGCACTAATTTAATATCTACTAAGATAGGCTGTTGAGCCATATTGATTAAAAAACTCAGTTAGGAATACTGCACTTTCATAAAACCGATGGACTAAAACAATACAAGGGTACTAAGTGCAGTAACCTTTAATGGTGTAAAGTCTACAACGAAGTTAAAAAGTTACAAGTGCCCCTTGATTAATAGAGTAAAAAATTTAAAAGATAATGCATGATTTCAAAAAAACTTTACTATTCTTTACAACTAATCTTACCTTAATTAATTGATTTTAATTGTGATCAGGGGTTCTTGGTCTGAATTGGTTATTTTGTGTTATGAATATTGCGATAATGCTTGGTTTTAGTCAATGGTAGTGAATGGAGTGGATTTTTAGTAAATTTGATCGCGATTCAGCATGGTTGGTTTCTTTACTTACATCTTGTGGGCGCATAATAAAGCCCAGAGCATTACCTTTTTGTGCCGCCGCCTGTAATCTTACGGTATCTTTTTCCGATAACTTTGGTAGCCAGCCAAGTACCACGCTGTAATTACCACTCGCCAATGCTCTTTCCATTGCCTCTACCGTTGTAATGGAGCTAATGCGATTTAATTGGATAATCTTATCTAAAGGTAATCCAGAGTTAATTAACCATTGGCGGCTCAGTTTTTTATGTGGACTAACCCATAGCAACCAGCGGGCTTCATTTCCTGATTGGCGTAACAAAGGTAGCAATATACGATTAATGACCGCTTGGCTATCGCTATATTGGTTATCACTATAAATCAATTCACTCACTATACCCGTCATCTTTCAAGTTGCCTCTTTGTTGGCTGCTCTCACTCACCCCGGTCACATAGTTCTCTATGCTCCCGGGGATTCGCTCCCTTGCCGCCGCGATGCATCTTGAAATCCATAGGGTATAGAAGGGTAAACCCAGGGTGATTGAATGCCCATAATGAACCTCGCCACAATTAACTGTATTAATATACAGTATCTTCATACCAAGCTAAGATCAAGTCTATTTTTTCAAAGAGCTTCGCAAATATTGACTGTAAATGGCTGTAAACTCATTTAACCATTGGCAGATAAAATTGGATTGCGTATGTTTTTAATTGCTTGTTCCTGTTATTTATTTTACTAGTAATTGGGACAAATCTATGGATAAGAGATTTATTTGCACAAAACTCATGGAGTGATCTGTATGTTTTTGTCTGAGGTACGTTTTACTCAACTCAAAAATGGTTTTTCTTCGTTTGGGGCATTGACAAGGAAGCCACAGTTTGGTGGTTACAGCCTGTTAGCTGATGGGATTATGTTCGCTATTATTGCTGATGGAGAATTATATTTAAGGGGAAATGGCCATGCTGAAGTATTATTTAAAGCCAGAGGAATGAAAAACTATATTTACTCGAAAAAAGGAGTGCCTGTAACTTTGCGTTATTATCAAGTTGTTGAGTCACTTTGGCAAGATCAAGAGTTGTTATCTCAATATGCGTATTTGGCTTATCATTACTCATTTATTGAAATGGTGGGTAAAAAGAAGATGCCAGAGCGTTTGAAGGATTTACCTAATCTTGGAATGTCTTTGGAACGTCAGTTATGGAAAGTCGGAATATGTAAAGTTGAAGATTTGCGGTTGTTAGGTGCGAAAGCCAGTTATTTAAAATTGCATCAATATAAAAGAAATTCTAATGTTAGTTTATTGCTTGCTTTGGCTGGTGCAATTGAAGGATGTCATTCAGCCGTTTTACCGGTACAGATTCGTAATGATTTATTACGCTGGCACAAGGAATTGGCTTGTTAGATCTTTATCGTGAACAGCTAAAGAAAGGGGCAGTCAACTGCCCCAGTATGTCAATCTGGTTATGTTTAATTAATTTTTTTAATGATACTGGCGATTTTAGGTAGCAATGCTATTAATAAACTGATTTGTTGCAATACCAGTTGTTCTTTACTATTTCTTTCTGCCGGCGCTTGCTCAATTCTTTTCACTATGTTGACAGGTATTTGCTTAATTCTATCATCGTCTATTAATATCGATTTTAATGCTGTATCGACATAACAAACAGCATCATTAAGAATATCCAAAATAGCTTTATTATCCAATTTATCTCGATGTGCTCCCAGCGCAGAGATGTAACTTAGCATGGTGTGATTTAGGCACAATAGCTGGAATGCTTTTTCTTGAGAAGTCTGGTCACTTTTCGGCTCGGCAGACATGTTTGAAATAACGGATACCAGTTCTGCATCACTATTATGGGCATCACGGCGGGCAATTCGATAGGTCAATCCATTATCTTTTCCCTGATAATATTGAACTAAAATGGTATCAAGGTAGCGACAGTTGGTATTCATCGTCCGGTTTATCACTTGTGATAACTGGCGGAATTTCCAGTCTGGCCAAATGAAATTTACGGCTAACCAGGCGCTACCACAACCGATTAATGTGTCAATAATTCTTGGTAATGCGACTTCAAAGCCTTCATCTAATAAATTGAAGCATAATAATACCAGTAATGTGATAAACAGGGTTGCATGTGCATATTGGGTGTTACGGAAGACGAAGAACAATACACCAGAAATGACAATTAACACCAGTTGCCCCTCAATAGATGGCACAAAGTAAAGGATTGGTAAGCCAATCAATACCCCGGCAACGGTTCCTATTATTCTCAGTATCAAACGGCGGTGAGTAGCGCTGTAGTTGGGTTGGCAAACGAATAGACTAGTTAGTAAAATCCAATACCCATGTTGTAAATCCAACAACTGGATCATGGTGTAGCCACTACATAGCAGAACAGACATACGGATTGCATGGCGGAACAGGGCTGATTTTGGGGTTAGATGGCGGTCGAGTCTTAGACAAATATCACGCCAGCCAGTTAAAGTTTCGTCAGATAGTTGAGTCTCATCTTCTCTGTCTTTGGAAAGATTATATCGTCCAGAACTCATGCTTGCTAATTGTGCATCAATCGCGCGCAGGTTTTTCAGCAAATTATATAAGGCGGTAATCTTGAGGTTATGTTTCTGTTGCTTACTGAGTTGTTGTAGGGAACTTTCCAAATAGTTAAATGCACGTTCAATACGTGGATTGTGCTGGTATGGTTTATGCCAAAGTATCGATTGAGCAATCTGTTCACATACATGGGCTTGTATAGAGAGAAGACGTTGAAAACGGAACAGAATATCGCTGTAACGGAAAATATGTAGTAGGCTCTGATATTGCACATGAGATGAACTTGCCCGTTCGTGAATATCTTGTGCAACAAAGTAATAATGCAGAGTGTGGTGAGTTCCGCGTTGGCGGCTATCGCCTTTCAGACGGGTCAGTAGGGAGGTTTTGGCTTGATTTAGCGTGTTAACTAAGACACTGTTTGCCATTGCCACATTAATGACGGATTGCTGATATCCTTCTTCTATTATATCGGGATCAAACAGATTAGCTTTAGCGTCAAGGTAAACTGCGAGTTGTTGGTAACAACGTGCTAGATTGTCTTGTAATGGGCGAATAGGGAACAGTAAATGGCCCGTTAGAGTTAGCAGGTTATACCAGATTGCACCTGTCAGCAGTAATAGGGGTTGTTGATACCATAGTGGGAAAATAGACGAGCCAAGCATGGTATAAATTGCGATCAGCAACGCACCAAATGCAATAGTGGCATAACGTTGTCCGAGGGCTCCCAGTAAGATAAAACTGCAAGTGGATAACGCCAGTCCAATGGTAAAAAGCCAGGGATAAGGGAACAGTAATTCAATAGAGGCTGAAGCGATAAAGAAAGAAATCAGCGTGATCACTAGATTACGTAAACGTCCAGTTAGACGATCATCAAGATCAGCGAGTGCTGCGGCAACAACGCCCAAGGTCAATGAGATAGTTATTTTAGGCTCTTTATTCAGAAGCCAAGGCACTAGTGTTGTTCCAGCCAAGGCGATTAGGATACGGTTATAGTAGAGAAAATGACTGTTATAAAGAAAACGGCGCAGACCGGAGAAAACAGTTAGCACAAGATACCTCTGAGGTAATAATAACGGCCATAAATAACTATACCCTACGGATTTCAAGATGCATCGCGACGGCAAGGGAGCGAATCCCTGGGAGCATAGGTAACTATGTGACCGGGGTGAGTGAGTGCCGCCAACAAAGAGGCGACTTGAAAGATAACGGGTATATTATGATAAAAGGTTTATTGGTGATAAAAAACTCTTATAAGACATAATTCAACTATTTTTTAGGTACGGCGCTCGATAATGGAACTTAAAGCAACACAAATTGGCCAACGCCTTGCTCAGCATCCTTATAATCGGGTGCGCTTGCTGAATGCGGGTATTGAAGTCAGTGGTGAAAAGCATCAATACCTGATCCCATTTAACCAGTTAATTAATATTCAGTGTAAACGGGGTATCATCTGGGGTGAGTTAGAGTTTGAGCTATCCGATGGAAAAGCGGTTCGCCTTCATGGTACTGAATGGCAGCAAACTCAGCGTTTTTACCATTATCTGCTTGGTGAATGGCAGAAATGGAGTCAGGAAATGAGTGATATTAGTGCTAATGTACTGACAGCTCAGGTTAGTGAAATCAACAGAATTGGACAACAGAATCGCTGGTTGAAAAAAGCTGATTTGTTCCAATTACAACAACAAATTCAAGCAACATTTCAGGCTTTACCGTTGCCATTACAACGTCTGGAACAATTTGATCATTGCCGGGATGAGTATCAAATTTGTTTGCGTTGGCTTGAGAATGGCGAAAAGTGCGTTGAAAAAATCAATCTGCAATGGACAGAACGTATGTTGGAGCAACACCGTGACTTTTTTCAGCGGGTAGAAACATCTCCTTTAAACCGTTCTCAGAGTCTGGCTGTTATTAATGGTGAAAATTCAGTTCTGGTTCTTGCTGGCGCGGGTAGTGGAAAAACATCGGTGTTAGTAGCGAGAGCGGGTTGGTTATTACTTCTCCAACAGGCGATTCCCGAACAGATATTATTGTTAGCCTTTAGTCATCAAGCCGTAAATGAGATGAATGAAAGGATTCAGACGCGTCTTGGTGTGAATGAGATTAAAGTAAAAACGTTTCATACTTTGGCGTTGCATATCATTCAGCAAGGGAGTAATAAAGCGCCAAAAATCAGCGTGTTGGAAACAGATGGACAAAAAAGAAAAGATTTTCTGATTAAACACTGGCAACAACAATGCAGCGAGAAGAAAGCACAGGCCAAAGGTTGGCGGGAATGGCTGACAGAGGAGTTGAAATGGGAAGTGCCGGAAGGTGAATTTTGGCACGATGAACAGCTTGTTAATCGTTTGTCAGATCGGCTTGAGCGTTGGTTGGGGTTGATGCGTATACATGGTGGTAGTCAGAAAGCAATGATAGAGCAAGTTCAGGAAGAGTACCTGGATCGGTTTCAAAAATGTATTCGCCTGATGGGGC
This sequence comes from Photorhabdus kayaii, assembly GCF_025384895.1. Lineage (NCBI taxonomy): Bacteria > Pseudomonadati > Pseudomonadota > Gammaproteobacteria > Enterobacterales > Morganellaceae > Photorhabdus > Photorhabdus kayaii. The sequence continues at coordinate 4,135 of NZ_JAJAFZ010000008.1, read as the reverse complement.
CTTTATTAAAAGCGTGGAAATCTGAATTAAAAGCAGAAGGTGCTGTTGATTACTCAGGGTTAATCCATCAGGCAGTGAATATTCTGGATAAAGGGCGGTTTATCGGCCCGTGGAAGCATATTCTGGTCGATGAGTTTCAGGATATTTCACTATTAGGGGCCAAATTGCTCACTGCAATGCGAACCCAAAATAGCCAAAGCTGTCTGTTTGCCGTAGGGGATGACTGGCAGGCAATTTATCGTTTCAGTGGCGCGGAGCTGATGTTGACTACCGCATTTGCTAATTATTTTGGCAAAGGTGCTGAATGTGTACTGGATATCTCTTATCGGTTTAATGATAAGATTGGTGAAATTGCTAACGCGTTTGTGCAACAAAATCCGAATCAGTTAAGGAAGTCACTAAATGGTTTGACTAAAGGTAATAAAAAATCAATTGTTATCTTGCCAGAAGACCAGCTTGAACCTTTATTGAATAAAATGAGTGGCTATGTCACTGAGCAGGAAACGATTTTATTGCTGGCGCGTTATCACTATTTGAAACCTGAATTACTGAAAAAAGCAGCAACTCGCTGGCCTAAATTGAAAATAGAGTTTATGACTATCCATGCATCTAAAGGACAACAAGCGGATTATGTGATTATTCTTGGTCTGCATCAGGGGCAAGATGGTTTTCCTGCACCAGCAAGAGAATCTGTGATGGAGTGGGTTTTATTGCCACAGCCAGAAGATTTTTCGGATGCGGAGGAGCGTCGCCTTTTGTATGTTGCATTAACACGGGCGAAGAAGCAGGTATGGTTGATGCAAGACAAGAAGAATCCATCGGTGTTTGTACGTCAGTTAGAGCAGTTAAGTGTGCCTGTTCAACGTAAACCTTGAGATTTTGCGTTGGCTGAAATATTCAGTGCCATCATGGGATACCTTTTCTGGAAATCCCACTCTGTTTTTTCTAAGGATCTGACGTGGAGAGAGCACGTAGTTACAGGTATATATTATAAAGACTTATTTCAGACGTTCATTCAGGTAATGTTGATAATCAGGCACTTGAATATCTACTGAGTCAGAAAATAGAGGAGAACTAACAATAAAATCCGCAGACGCTAGATTAGTTGCAACAGGGATATTCCATACTGTAGCAAGGCGTAGAAGTGCTTTTACATCAGGATCATGAGGCACGGAATTAAGTGGATCCCAGAAAAATATCAACACATCAATTTTCCCTTTTGAGATTAGAGAACCAATTTGTTGATCTCCACCCATTGGACCACTAAGCATATTGGTAACAGATAATCCGGTTTCGTTCTGAATCAGATTACCGGTTGTGCCGGTAGCGTATAAATGGTGTTTCTTGAGTAAACTTTTATGTTTTTTGGACCAGGCTAGCAGCGAAGTTTTACAGTGGTCATGTGCAATAAGCGCTATATTTTTATAGGGAGACAGCGTACGGGTTGTTAATTCCATGCAGATACCTTTGATAATCGTTATTGTGTTTTCGATCGTAGTGAGTTCAATTGATAACAACGTTTATCATATACATTGCAATAAATAAACAAAGTAAAAATATCGTATTTTAAGGAGTAAAAAATGAGTGATCAGCAAATTGCGGACATACTGAAACGAGTAAAAACTATCGCGTTGGTAGGTGCGAGTGAAAAAACTGCTCGTCCAAGTTATAAAGTTATGGCTTATTTACTGGAACAAGGCTATCAGGTGATTCCTGTCAGCCCGAAGCTTGCCGGACAAACACTGCTTGGGCAACGAGTGTATGCACAATTGGCAGATATTCCACAGGCTGTTGATATGGTTGATGTATTCCGTAATGCTGACGCTGCATATGACATTGCGCAAGAAGCTATAGATATCAAAGCAAAAGTGCTCTGGTTGCAACTTGGTGTTATTAATGAGCAAGCAAAAATATTGGCAGAGGAAGCAGGTCTGGATGTTGTTATGGATCGCTGCCCAAAAATTGAAATTCTAAGATTGGGACTCGAAAAATAATATTTGTCAGCTTGTAATTATTTGGTTTCTAATTAGTGGATGAAGGGCGCCAGGCACCAATATCTAATGCAAACTTAAGGAGTTGGGTGAGAAGTGGTATCTGGGTTCCAAGTGTTCAAATAATGTTTGAGCTGGATATTAAGTTTACTTTTCTAGACATCTTATAAAATCTATTTTTACAGTTATTACAATATATTAAGGCAAGTTTAGTTGCTCTTATGGCTGCTAAATTTTGTCAGAATCTACACTTTTATTGCTATAAGATATGGTGCTTTTGTTGTGCCTCAGTTTTGACCCTTTTTTATCATCAAAAAATAACCTATTGATTTAAAAGCAAAATAAAATATCTCCTGAAAAAAGGGTTTTTTCATTTTTTATCACTATATTCTTTAACTGTCAGCAACTTAAAGTTAATATGTAACAGTGCACTGCCGCACAGGCAGCTTAGAAAAAGGGGCCAAGCATTACACGTTCTGAGGCATAGTGCACTGCCGCACAGGCAGCTTAGAAACACGTTCGCAGCAAAATGTCCGGCTTCACCAAGTGCACTGCCGCACAGGCAGCTTAGAAAATGAGAAATTCACCCGTCACTACGACCTTGATGTGCACTGCCGCACAGGCAGCTTAGAAATGGCATGTCATTCGCTCATATCCAATCACAGTGTGCACTGCCGCACAGGCAGCTTAAAACACGATAACTGCCTAGGTTGTTTGGTATAAATAGAGGATTAATTGCGCAGTCTTGGGGCCAGTAGTTGATGGCGGATGGATTCTGCTAGCTCATCGAGAGAAGGTTGCTCTGGATGTTCATCGGATGTTTCATAGGCTAATTGTGCTTCGGCCAGATAAGTATGTACAGGTTGACCATTGTCGTCTTCCATCACAACGTGATACCAGGGAGCGGAACGCAGGGTAGCATTGGATGCAATGTCATCCTCTTGGGGTTGTTCCAGCGAGTATTCCACATCAATATCCACGATGACTCCCAAATAACCCAGAAGTTTGTGGCGTACTTGTTGGCCGATACCGAATTTGCTGGCGATAATCATAGTCACCTCCAAAGAAGTCTTGTATTGACATTGATATAAGGGCAGTAAGGTGAATTACAAGAGCCGTACCCGTTGGTTGAAGTCTTTTTTTTGCTTTAATTGCGAGTGTGACTCCATCTATTTCAGGTTAGCTGTAGTAAATATAAAACACAACCAACAGTCGTATGCTTAACTATATATGTGAGCGATACCGCAAGGTGATTGGGTTGATAGGGGGTAATTATGATTAAATATGGGATAACAATTTGTGTTTATGGACGGGTTCAGGGAGTTGGATTTCGCTATCAAACTTTTCGTTGGGCGAAATTTAATAAGCTGACAGGTTATGTCTGTAATTTGCATGACGGTAGTGTCAAAATCGTAGCTTATGGTGACAGTGAGCAACTAAATAAATTAACCCATTGGTTAGAGCAGGGTGGTCCACCGGGAGCACGAATAGATAATTTTTCATCTCAACCCTGCGCAGTGGAGGATGTTGTAGATTTTAGTGTCCGCCACTGAGCTAGTTTATTAATTAGATACATTTTACCGGTTTCGGCAGCCCGGCAATTTTAGTTGCCTGCTTTGCTGGCCCTTTGGGAAACAGACGGTAAAGATAGCGGCTGTTGCCTTTTTCTTCGCCATACTTTTGTGCGATTGCTTTTACTAACATACGGATAGCCGGGGATGTATTAAACTCCTTATAAAATTCCCGGATAAAACGAATGACTTCCCAATGCTGTTCAGTCAAAGTGATTTCTTCCTGTTCGGCGAGGAGTAAAGCAATTGCTTCCTGCCAGTCACTACTGTTTTTCAGATAACCTTGCGCATCGGTTTCGATTTCTTGACCTTCGAATACCAGCATAATCATTAATAACCATTAAAGAAAAGTCGCCGTAATTTAGCAAAAATCACTTCCATACCCAAGGATGGTATGCACATGTGCGGATAAAATAAGCCAACAACCATGAAAAAGGGTAAATTTACGGCAATCGAACAGAAGGATACTTTACATCTGTCTCGGTGCTGTTTATAGTGCACGCCATTGCGGAGGGGTGGCCGAGCGGCTTAAGGCAGCGGTCTTGAAAACCGCCGATGGGAAACCATCCGAGA